>CAJXPG010000017.1 GCA_913057925.1 uncultured Colwellia sp.
AGTAGATCGTCGGCAGCGTCAGATGTGTATAAGAGACAGAGTTAAAATAGCAGCCAAAGTTTTCATTGTTAATGTAGCACTCACCTAAACTGAGATTAACAAAGTCACTTGAAAAACTTACCCGTCTTCCTCTAAGATATAATGCAAATACTTTTGCAAAATAACCATAACTAAACCTATCCAAATGAAAAATAATAAAAAAATTATCACTAGCCTGTTATTGGCTTTTACACTTACAGCATGTTGTGGTGGTGACGCTGCCATCAAAAAAGTCGACAGTTTCATTAGCAAGCAAGCAATTGATAAAACAGATAGCAGCTGGAAGACAACACTCACTAAACCACCACTACTTCGTTTTAGCCAAGGCAAAGATTACTTTTGGGATATAGAAACTAGCCAAGGTAAACTTTCTATTAAACTGTTTGCTGACAGTGCGCCAATGCATGTCTCTAGCACCATCTATTTAACCAAATTAGGCTTTTATGATGGCTTAACTTTTCACCGCGTTATTCCGGGATTTATGGCACAAGGCGGCGATCCTATCGGTAATGGTGCAGGCAACCCTGGTTATAAATATGAAGGAGAATTTAATGAAGGTTCAGGGCATAGCGAGGCAGGTATTTTAAGTATGGCCAATGCCGGGCCTGGTACGGATGGTAGTCAATTTTTTATTACCTTTAAAGCAACACCTTTCTTAGATGGCAAACATACCGTCTTTGGTAAAGTTGTTGCGGGGTTAGATGACAGTTTGGCAACTATTGAAGGCTTAGGTACTAGAAGTGGTAAAACTTCAACAGAAGTTAAAATGATTAAAGCTTCAATTCGCGTAGCTGATAGTAAGTAAACTAAACACATTTTTCTGTTCAAAAACCACAAGGATGTGGAAATATACTGGACAACACTGTAATTAATTACGCGTGCTATTGCTATATTTAACGGTTAAACACTTAGTAATAGCCCTGGTAACTACACCAAAAGCGTTAAAATATATCACATCAAAAATTTGTTCTATGTATAATCAAAAAATACTTATTCCATTTATATGACTTTATGAAAAACACCTACATTGCCCGCCAAGCTATATTGAATAACAATATGGAAACCATTGGCTATGAGCTATTATTTAGAGACAGTCCTGAAAATAAATTTCCTGAGATAGACCAGGACATAGCGAGCTCTAAGTTAATTATTCAAAATCATATTTATGGTGATATAAAAGCATTAACCATGGGTAAAGTGGCTTTTATCAACTTTACTGAAAACTCCCTCATTCAGAAATACCCATTAATGTTCGATAAAAACGATATTGTTATTGAGTTAATGGGACATGAAAGGCCAACAAAGAACCTATTGAAGATCATTAATTATTACCATCAAAAAGGTTACAAAATAGCCTTGTCGGAATACGATTTAGAGAATCATTGGGATAGCTTTTTTCCTTACATAGATATTGTAAAAGTTAATATCGAAAAGATTAACACCAAACGGCTTCTTTCTACTCTGCCACGAATGAAACCGCACAACATAAAGCTTACCGCTGAAAGAGTAGAGACAAAAAACCAAAAGCAAACATTAGCTGAAATTGGCTTTAGTTATTTTCAAGGATATTTTTATCATCAACCTGAGATAGTGACTGAGAAAAAATTAACTAGCCAAAAAACCCACATGCTGCAGTTGTTAAGCGAAACTTTTAACACGCCAATAAATTACGATGCAGTAGCTAATATTATCAGTCATGATGTTAACCTCACCATTGGTTTATTAAAAATGGTTAACAATGTTGCTACCGGTACACAAGTTGAAATCAAGTCATTGAAACAAGCTGCTGTCTACTTAGGAGATGACAAACTTTGCCAGTTCATCGCTATATTAGCCATGTCTAACTTAACCTCAGATATTGCTGATGAAATATGCAAACAGGCGCTTATAACCGGGAAAATGATGGTAGAACTTAGCCATAATAATAGCTTTGAAGCTATTAGTGAGTTTGCATTTATCACCGGGTTACTTAGCGAAATAGAAGTCATATTAGGTCTGCCAATATCAGAAGTTATTCAAACGATGCCATTAGCATCAAAAATAGAACAAGCCTTACTCACAAAAGCAGGCCCTTTAGGTGAACTATTAAAGTTAACTTCCGCTTATGTTTCTGGAAATGATGATGACTTAGAGCAATTAATAGCAAACCATGCTCTAAATAAAAAAGTAATTCAAAAAGAATTTGTTAGTGCTAGTCAATGGTGTAATGATTTAGGTATTTAGCGTTTTATAAAAGAATAGGCCTAGAGTAAATAACAACTTTCACAAAGTTTCAGGATGGTTAGTGCAAATTACTTTTTGGTGCTGATTTATCTCTTTGTCACGATTAAATCATCAAAACAAAAAGAATTCATAACTGATATAAATCAAGATTCTCAACAGCAATTCATGATTAAATTCAGCACATCACTTTAGTAATATATTTATCCGTTATATTTTAACAAAAAGATATGAATTCTTATGAGTAAACATTCAAAAATTATACTATTAGTCCTCGCAGCATTCTTTTTATTTATTGGCATAAAAAGCTATCAGCACTCGCAAGAATTTGAGGAGTTGTCGAATATTCAGATAGTTAACGGCACTATTTTTCAATTACACTGCCCACCTAAAGGCGCTGCATCTCTTAGTCTAGCTGATTCTGATATTACCTATAATTTATCGATAAAATTTAGAACAAATTATTGTGATGATAAGGGATCGCAACCGCTACTTGGTAAAGAAGTGACCATGCAGGCTGTGCAAGTAAACGGTGACTTTTATCAGGTATATCAAATTACGAGTGATAACAAAGAGATTTTAAGCGCTAAAGATATCGCAGCGGATCAGTCTAGCTCAACTTTTGGTTTGTTTTTCTTAGCCTTTTTATTACTGGCTTTAGTACTGTATAAACATAAGTTCCCATCAGAAAAAAAGACTAAAAAAGCACAATGAGTTTGTATGTATTTCTGTCAGCTACCGATTAAAGTAAAAACGCAACACACTACTAGTATTGCGTTTTAGTTTTATGATCGACTCCCTGAACATAACTATTTGAAACAAAACATTTAATATTTATCTCTGACCTTAAACCACCTCCATAAACAAGCATTAAATCAACTTGTCCTCTTGCTAAATCTCAATATTTTTAAGGAGGAAATTTATCTTTGATTATTCATTACCTACATTTTTTTCTATTTCATTCAAACTTTTTTAAGCTTAGTGGCAACTAATACATTAACAACAAATAAAGTAACACTAGGACTCAACATGAACTTCAAACAATTAGCGACAGCATTTAGCATAGTTTTTGTCAGTACAACATTAGTCATGACAACTGCCGCGACAGTAAACGCCCAAACAGATCGTGATGAGAATTATAAAATTTATGTTTATAAAGATTGTCAAAAACTCGAAGAAATCGCCATGACCTCAGCACAAAGAAAAGCATACCAAGCACTCAATGCTCATGAGTTCTCAATGAAAGGTTTAGAAGAGCCATTAGCGGAAATGGAAAAAGAACTGGCAGTCTATGAAGAAGAAATTGACAACTTAGAAGATGAATTAGTCGTTGAAAGCGATAACCAAGTTATTATCAATAAAGCAGCCGTTAAAAAACATCAGGCCATTGCTGAAAAAATGCAATTAGTCGTTCAGTCTCATCAACTAGATATTCAGCATATTGAAAAACAAGCGGATAAGATTAAGGCGGCGGCAAAGAATTTTGAAGCACTAATAAAACCAAGCTTGCTTGAGTATCAAGACCAAAATGTTGATATCAGCATAGGCTCCGAGGAAAGAAACTGGCAATGTGCTCGTTCAAGCTCATTAAACAGTTAATAATCATCAGTAATTGAACCTGATTGACTTCATTCTTATCCCTGCTTTAGATTCCTGCTTTAGCCCAAAATATGACTTAGGGCTAAAGCCGTATAACTTCAATTTAAAAAAGTGATGTAACCTACTCTACTGACAAAGGTTTAATAACTTTATGCGCCAATACCTTTCGGCTTAACCTCCTTTAAAGTAAGGAGTTTATTTTCATTGGCGATTAATATTTTATCAATATAATTTGCCGGACACTGCAGGTTGCCGACACCAATAGCTCTATTTCTACCCGTTTCTTTAGCAACATATAGCGCCTTATCTGCAAGGTTCATTAAATCATCAATATCAGCTTTATTTGATGCTTTTTCAATAGGAACATATCCAATACTAATGCTAATGTTTCTTGGCTTATCTTCTATCACAACGGGTGAGTGACTGACTAAACTTAAAATCCTCTCAATAACCACTTCAACACGCAAATTCTCATTAGGTGGTAAGGTTAATAAAAACTCTTCGCCCCCCATTCTGACAACACTGTCGTTAAAGCGAGAGTCACTTTGCAGGTTTTTAACCAGTTCTTTTAAAACTATATCACCAGCACTATGGCCATAGGTGTCATTAAATGACTTAAAGTGGTCTATATCCATCACGACTAAGTAACTTACTTTGTTTGCTAGGCTTTGCTCTATTAGGTTTTGACAGATAATCTCGTCAAAATAACGTCTATTAAAACATTGGGTTAGCGGATCATAATAAAGTTGTCTGTTGATTTCTTCTTTATTGAGCTTACGTTTACGTGATAAACGCCAGGCAAACTTAATAAGAATAATAAATAATAAAGCCCCGAGTAAAACCACTGAGGTAAATAGCATTTGACTGTTTTTAGAAAGTTGATCTTTTTGAGCTGTTGCTTTTTCTAGTTGCTGTTTTGCTATTTCAGCATCATCCAAACGAGTTTTCTCATAAGACTCCACAACAAGGGTTTGAATCGCTAAGCTTTGTCTAACAAGCTTTTTTTGAAGTAATGTAAAGTACTGTTTTGACGCCTCTTCACTAACTTGGTATTGCTTATAAATATTGGCAATCGCAGCTTGCTTTCCCCATGCAGTAATGATGATTTCATTAAAATCATTTTTTACAAAATATTTAGCTGCTTGCTTAAACTCCTGCTCAGACAGTGATAAGTTATTTTGAGATAAACTGAGTAAACTTTTTATAATCAGTGCATTATTGTTTAAATATAAATCATCGTACTCAAGGCCGTACTGGCTTACATCATTAATCAGTGACTTAGCAGCAGCGTTGTTTTGCTGCAATATATAAAGGTAAGCAATATCGAGCAAAATAAACTGTACTTCTCTATGATTATTCCGCTGTTTAGTTACTTCTAATGCTCGCTGATAAAAAGCCATCGCTTTATCAAGTTGATGTAAACCCGTTAATATCCGCGCCCTATTATTGTAAATTTCACCTTGGTACCATTTATCAGTAGTTTGGTCCATGGCAGATTGCGCAGCATCATTATGCTTAAGCGCTTTTTTATAGTCTTTAGTGGCAAGGTAGGTTTCAGCAAGCAGTTGGTTTGCTGTTGATAAGCGAAATTGATCATTATTATCTTCAGCTACCTTTAAACCAAGCAATAATGCTTTTTCGCTATTTTGATGATCACTGTATTTTTCAAATACACTGTGTACATTTAAGCTAACCCAATATTTTAAGGTTGCCAAATCTGCTTGTTGAGTAAATTTAAAGGCTTTGAAAAGCGATTGTTGATAGCTAGCGCTATCTTTACGAAAAGTAGCAATATTTGCTTCACATAACGCGGTAGCGGCTCGAACAGAGGCATTACTGCTGTATTGAGCTGAAAGCTCCTGTAAATCCTTGAAGCGATCTTCAGCAAGTGTGGAAGCTAGACCTGCACGAAGCGCGCAGTCATAAGTTAAAAATAAAGCGCGTTCTGCGGATGTAGCATCAGCACTACTTTTTAATAATGCATCCATTTTTTCTAGGATTTCAGAAGTGTCTGCGCCAGGTGTATTGGCGATTTTATCCATCTCAAGTTCAAATGTGCTAAAGGCTAGTTGCTCTTGAATAGTGGCTTGAAGGGAAAAGCAAAATAAAAAGAAGACGATAAAAATATTTTTAATCATTTCATTGACCTTTACTGCCTTTGTTCAACTAAGCGTTAGTAGGGCTTAGTTAAACTGAGTGTTTAAAATTATATAAACTCCTTTTCATAATTACTGGGAACTTTGTATTTCAATGTCTCTAGCTAAATGCGCGACACAGAACGAACTGCGTTTGTAGTTAGAGATTATATAGTTATCATAGAGCCCATTTTTAAGATTATCACGATAAATAATAGCATACGGTATTTGGCCGGATAACGGGTTGTTGTTGCCAAGGTTTCGATTAACCCCACCTAGAGTATAGACTAACTGCACTGCCTCCATTATTCGCAGTAATAGTACAAATGAAGTTAGTCTGTTAACGGACTGTGTAAGTAAATCTAAACTTATTTAGCTATTTTTCTTAGTTCGCTAGTTTGGCTTTTAACTGGAGCGTGTTGAAGTACACACTCGGATCTGGAATCTCAGCCAGCATACTGATATCGGGTAAACAGTCGTTATCAACGTAATCAACATAATTACCTGCTGAATCAAAAATGAGAATATCAAAGGCTAGCCTATCTAAACCGTACAAACCGCGATGGATCATATCCGCGGAAAACACCAAAATATCCCCTGCGGCTAATTTAATTTTTTTACCTGTTGATAATTCATCACTGCTCAGTTTGCCATTTTCCTCTTGCCTGACATTATATTCTTCTTCATTGTCCCAACGTTGGTGCGTACCTGGCACTAGCTCCATACCAAGCTCATCAAAAATGGGTACTCTAAGGTGTAAAACTTGCGTGCCTTGAATGACTTTCTTTTGATCTTCAATATCAAAATCATATTGGCAATCTCGATGCCAAAAATCTTTTTGATTGATATTAAAAGGGTTAAAAAACAATTGGGTATTCATAAACGCAGGTTTATTGGTAATCACCGAGTCAACCAAGCGCATCATTTTTTTTGCGCTGATAAATTTAAAAAGCGTTAACCTATCTTCTGCCGATAAATACTGACTGCCGGTGATAAGCGAGGAATTAAATGCCTCCTGACTTTGATAGAAGTCTAGGTTGTCTTGTTTCCATAACTGATGAAACTTTACTATCACCTTTCTTAAAGACAATATTTCAGCTTGGTTGAAATAATCTTTAATAACAAAATAACCATGCTTTTGGTATTGCTTACTTAATTGCTCACTATCTACTTCTACGCTTTTGCTTACCACGTACTCTAAACCTTTAAATTTTTATACATGTGTGCCATTACTACAGCGTAATGAACTAACTAATTTAGACATTCTAACAAAAATACATCAACGCAAAGAATATAATCTTAATGTTTATCAAGATTCAGTTTTTTATGCTTTATAAGGAGGAAAAAATAGCGGATAAAACTTAAAATAGCCCTAAAAACACCCATAGAGCAAACATTCTAAATAGCTTAAAAAACGTGCTATTGACGCGGTAGAGTAATAGTTCTAATATGGTCAAAAATTACCCTTGATACGATATTAAATATCTGAGTATTAGAGGGGGAATTGATTACTTTCAAGTCTGTAACCTATAAAAACTATTGGTTTCAGCTTTGTTTTGCTTATAGGGAGCGAGACAAAAACACTGTTGTTAACGTTAAAAAAGCGAGAAATAATATGAACACATCATTATATAATAATCCTAGCTACACTTCGAAAGAGCTTCTTAGTAAAAAGTCACTTCCTGCGCTTGTGCAAAAGAAACCAACGACACAAGAAAACTGGTACAGTGGTAAGCAATACCAACACTAGAAGTTAACTGAACAAAATCTAACTTTGTTTAGATACTCATTTCATAAAAAAGGCGCTAACAATTAATTGTTAGCGCCTTTTTTAATTGCTTTTATAAAACATATGCCGATAAGGTATAATAACTTTTCATCACTTTAGTTGTGCCAATAATTGGCTAAAAGCAATCAGCTAAAAACAATCAACGCTAAGAGATAGAATCTAATCAAGCAAGTTGCCAAAGATAAAAACACAGAATCCTCTATCATTGTCGATAGCCAACTAAAAATTGCTAGCTTCAATTTATTCAATTACCTCGAGCCACCTAATGCTTTTTATGAGTTTGAGCGAATCTATAGTGCTCAACAATGGCAGAAAAAGCAGCGCTGGATCAAAGACTACTTGCAAGAGTACCAGCCTGACATCATTGGTTTCCAAGAAGTTTTCAGCATAGAGTCATTAAAAAACTTAGTGAAATCTCAAGGTTATAACCACTTTGCGGTAATCGATCAACCAGAAGTCATTGATGACTTTATTTATCGAAGTCCTGTAGTAGCAATTGCTTCTCGCTACCCTATTGTTGAAGCTTTCTCTGTTCAAGCGGATGCTGCACTTGCTCAATCATTGGGTTTAAGCACTAACTTTACCTTTAGTAGAAAAGTACTCAGAGCAACCATTGACGCACCACATATAGGATTATGTGATTGTTATGCCGTGCATTTTAAATCAAAACGTTCGATGTTCGACTTAGATGAGCAAAATAAAAACTGGTCAGCTGAAAAAACAATCATTGAAAGCCTTAAAACACAAGTCGCGGGAAGTTGGGGCTCAACAATACAGCGAGGCAGTGAAGCTACCTTACTAATGATGGAGATGATTGCTAGGCGGGAAGTAACAAGTAATCCCATGGTATTAATGGGAGACTTTAATAACGATCTAAAAGATGGTGTCTTAAATCACCTGCTCACCAACAGTTTGCGCTTTGTATCAAAATTAGACAGTAATGCTTACCTTGAGAAATATTGCTTAAATGATGCTTGGGATTTGTTTCAAAAGGCTTTGGCTAATGACACGGGTTTAACGGGTGATAGCAAAAAACCTAATGATGTTGTTGAAGGTAGCCAAATGGCACTGGTGACAGAAGAAGTAAAAGAACAAAGACAAAAACCTGTACGAACACCAACCCACTATTTTGCTGGCTCCGGCTCTGTACTGGATTACATATTGCTGTCTTGTGAGTTTGATGCCAGTTATCACGACAGTTTATATCAACTGAGTGACTACCATGTTTACGACAGGCACCTGATAAACCCGATTTTCGATAGAGATGGTGAAAGTACCGACCATGGCGTGGTGCTAATTACCCTAACGCTAAGAACCTAGCCGCTAAACTAAAAAGCTCAGACTATAAAGTTCAGACTAAAAAGCTCAGAAGATAAATCTAACCTTCTTCAGGAAGCTATTTAGGTATTAAACGATAAATTCCCTGCCCATCAAGCGCTAAATAAATATAACCATCAGGCCCTTGTTTAATATTACGTACCCGGGTGAGATCATCTTTAATGACTTGTGCCTTTTCAACTTTGTCACCTTTCAAGATTAGCATCACCACTTGGCCAAACTTTAATGAGCCTACCAACAGGTTTCCTTGCCAATCAGGGTATTTATCACTGGTAACAAAAGTCATGCCTGAAGGCGCTATTGATGGATCCCAATACCATAATGGCTGCTCCATTCCAGATTTTTCAGTGAGTTCGGTGAATGTTGTCCCTGAATAGTTAACGCCATAACTGATGATTGGCCAACCATAATTTTTACCTTTAGCAATAAGATTAACCTCATCACCACCACGAGGACCATGTTCATGACTCCAGATCACACCGGTTGTCGGATGCTTCGCCATCCCTTGTGGATTACGATGTCCGTAAGAATAAATCGCTGATTTTGCGGTTGTTTCACTGACAAAAGGGTTATCTACTGGGATACGACCATCATCGTGTATGCGATACACTTTACCGGCATCTCGGCTAATATCTTGTGGGTTTAAATCTCTCTGCCCTCTATCGCCAATAGAAAAATATAAATAGCCTTTATCATCAAAGGCCAATCTACTACCAAAGTGGACACCTTTACTCGCATATGCTTGGGCGACATAAATATCCTCTTGCTCGATAAGGGAGTTGCCATTAAGTTTCGCTCGCATAATCGCGGTACTTTTATTTCCATCACTATTTTCTTTTACATAAGAGAAGTATAACCAGCCATTACTGGCATAGTTTGGGTGAGCAATAATATCTAGCAAACCGCCTTGGCCGCCATACGCTATTTTAGGTAAGCCACTAACTTGCGTGCTCTGTAGATTGTCTTTTTTCACTCTTTTTAACTTGCCTGAGCGAAAAGTAATTAACATATCCCCCTCAGGTAGCCATGCTAGTCCCCAAGGAATGCCATCATCTTCGATATAAAGCTCTGCTGTCGTTATAAATTGAGTGTTTGCTGAGCCAGGAACTTCAGCTGCATAGCTATGCGCAGAGAGAAATCCAGGTAAAGAAAGTGCAAGGGTAAAATACACTATAGGGCACTGTTTTAGTGGGTGAAATAATGACATAGCTACTATTCATTTATCGATTAAACATTAAGGCACTATACCGTTGCAGCTAAACCTGCTGCAACAGATATTATTGCTGACAATTCATCGAGTATGTTGGTTTCGTTATAAGTAGCCGAAAAAAATTTAACCGCGAAAACCCAACATCCCCTAAGCTTTTTTCACCTTGTCTGCTTTAATTAGCATGTCGCCATAACCATCAACTTTACAATCGAGTGGATGATCACCTTCAAGCAAGCGCTTTACCGTCGCTTTACTGCCTATTTTGAGCACCATCGAGCTGCCCTTAACTTTTAAGTCTTTGACCAAGGTTAATTTATCGCCAACAGCAAGGGTATTGCCATGGATATCTTTAACAATAATTTCATCTTCAGCGTCAGTTGGATCCCATTCACAATGGCATTCTGGACAGATAAATAATGACTGGTCTTGATAAACATATTCTGATTGGCATTTTGGACAAGGTGGTATGGTTTCGCTCATGATTCATTTAATTATGTTGATAAACACTGCCGATATTTTACCAGTCAATACGGTAGTTATCCTAGATAAATAATAGCAATGCTTAGCAAAAATGTTGATTTTGCATCGTGGTGATCCCTTCCTAATTGTACTTGCTGTTTACTGAAAATTTCAGTGAGTGAAGAGTTCACTTAAGTGTTTATTTAGCTATTTATTGAGGTACCCATAGAGCTAATAAACAAAAAAGAGCGCCAAGGCGCTCTTTTATCAGAGTGAGTATTGATTTACTTGGCATTGATAACGTAGCCAAGTCCAGATTAATTAAACCTTAGTGGCTAGCTCTTGTTTGGCTATGGCTGTGATCAAATTACTGACCCTAAAAAGTAAACCTCTAATAGCTTTATTATGCGAATGTAGATCCTCAACTAGCTTGGTGCAACTATCTACAAGCGCGTCACTGTAGGCAAAGCCAATCAAGGCAACTATTTTCACCATATCCACTTCATCAAGCATTTTACCGGGTTCATCTTGCTGATCATAAACAATATTTACCAGTTCTATGGTACTAACCAATTTTTCCATTCTTGGGGTCAGTTGCGTTAATGACTTTGCTCGCCTGCTAGCAGCTTTATCAACAAGCTCTTTGCTAGCAGTTAAGCGGTGACGTGGCTTATTACGGTTTTTAATCGATTTTCTTTTGACAACTTTTCGCTCGATTGATTCTGAGTAGTTAAACTCACCATCAACAAACTGACCAATATTAGTCACGCTAAGTCGCTCTGACATGATAGCAGCAGACTTGGCCGTTTTACGGGTAAAATCTCGGTAATCTTCAGCAAAGCCATGGGTTGAAATACATTGCGCTAAATCGAGTATCAATGCGTCTTTTTTACCTTTAAAAGCACGTAAACATCGACCGATAATTTGCAGATATAACCTTAAGATCTTAGTAGGACGCGCCAACACTACACAATCGGTTTGTGGATCATCAAAACCAATGGTCAGCATGGACATGTTAATAATAAGTTTAACTTCATTCGACTTATATCGGCGGATACTTTCATCATTATCAATGGTTGCACGTTGAGAATGAACAAGTTCATGGGGAACACCCAATAAATGAAAGGCTTCTGAAAGCGACTCAACATGTTTAATTGAGTTAGCAAACAGCATGACTTTACGGCCACGAGACAAAGCATCATCTAAGGTTTGTTGCGCAACTAACGAACAGTGATCAAGAAGAATATTATCTAAGCCAGAAACACTAAAGTCCCCGCGGTACATTTTTACAGCGCTGTAATCTATCTCTTGAGATAAGCTGGGCACTTTATAAACTGGCTTGGCCAATTCTCCTAATTCAATAAGTTTACTGGTTGTGGTCTCTTCAATTAAATTCATCGATTTATCGATATAGACCCCCAACCTATCAATAGGTGTCGCCGTTAAGCCGATAATTAAATCTGGGGATAACTCTTCTCGCATGGCAATATAAACACCGCCCATGCAGCCGACATGATATTCATCACGTAGCAAGACATCACACTCAATCTTTAAATGTTTTCTGCGACTGAACGACTGCTCCATCACCAATGTGACATCACCGCCAGCAATATACTTATAACCTGATTTAACCACACTAACAGATAAGCCATTAACCGTTAGCGTGTTTAATAATTGAGGAATTAATGCCGCATTACGTAAACTTACTACGACTTTTTTGTCAGATAATGCTTGGCACATTTTCAAGATACAGATACTTTTACCACCACCGGTTGGTAGTGCGATAATGGAGTTACCTTCAGCTTCAATAGCCTTTTTAACACTGTTTATCTGATAATCTTTCTCTAAAATCTGCATGCAATACTACTCTGGTTTTGCTAGGTTTTATGCTAGCTTTTTTGCTTGGCTTTTTTTCGACCGAACGCCATTATACCGAATGTTATGCTGCAATCACTAAAATACTTGATTAAAAGTAAAACAAATGTCTCGCACAGTTATAAATCTGCTTTCTCAAAGCCATTATTTTGAGGTGATACTTTTAGCCAATAACGTTCAACGAACCCGTATTTAGCCCGCATAATACCCAACTAAACTTAAAAAACTGTTACTAAAGTTTTCACTACGCAGCTAGCCATTGCTTCTTTGCTTTATGCTCGCTAGTCTAGAAACTAGTCCTTATTATAAAAATACAAAATTATTCATGATGACCTCACTTTTACAAAAAGCGGTAATGATTACTTGCTTGTTTGGCCTTATCGCCCCACTTGAGCTTTTCGCAAAAACTAATCAATTAGGCACTTTGCCACCGCCAAGAAAGCTCACCGAAAATCAAGCTAAGGTAGCTTCAGAAAATTATCAAAAGTACTGTGCCTTATGCCATGGTGCAGACAGACAAGGCCATGTTAACGATCATGCTCCTTCTCTTCGCAGTAAAAGTTTATTTGAGTCTGGTGTACCACACGCTATTTTAAGACCAATGTCATACGGTCGAAAAGGCACGGCAATGGGGGGCTATCTTGATGAAGTTGGCGGTCCGATGACGTTGGATGAAACATGGAACCTAACTTATTGGTTATTTGAACAAGCAGGCGTTGACCGATTGAAGCTTACGACTAACCCTGTTAAGGGTGATATTAAGCGCGGAGAAAAAGTTTACCTAGAAAACTGCACTGCCTGTCACGGCATTAATGGCGAAGGTGTAACCGCTCCTGCATTAGGTAACCAATCCGCGCTTGCCCATAATACCGATGAGTTTATTCGCCACGCGATACAAAATGGCCGACAAGATACGCCAATGCAGCCTTATAAAGATAAGCTTTCAGCGCAAGATATAAATAATATTACCGCTTTTTTACGTAGTAAGGCATTAGGTTGGAAAGAAGAAAAGACCATTTTGAAGGCCTTACCGACGCCAGAGCAGTACGTTATCAACAAAGCAGGTGAAGATCCCAACTTTACTTTGCAAGATAACATGTACGTTTCATCAAAAGATCTTAACGCCGCTCTAGTAGCAAAAAATAAGATGGTGTTATTGGATACGCGAGTAACATCTGTGTGGCAAACCGCGCACATTGAAGGCTCTATTCCGTTTCCTTACTATGCCGATTTGGATGAAACCGTTGCAGGCATTCCAAAAGATGTACAAATAATAGCTTATTGCTCTTGTCCTCGCGCTGCAGCTGATTACACCATTAAAAAATTACGAGACCGCGGCTATACCCGTACTGCGGTATTATGGGAAGGCATTTTTGGCTGGATGAACCAAGGCTACCCAGTTATGCGCGGCGATATTGAAGGGATTGCTGATTAAGCAGATTGGTAGCTTTATTTATCAGTGATTGACTTATTATGCGGCATTGCTAATCATTTCTATAGCAATGTCCGTTAAGTCAGTCACTTCGCCAATGCCTATAGTGCTTTCTAACTGAACTTCAAGTTCCTGGGCAAGATCTTTATCTAAGCTTTTTAGGTAACTTATCTCATCGCGATAATGCATATTCTGCGCTTTGCTACTTTTTTTCAATTCAACTTTTAGAATTGCGGGTTGACCGTATTTAGACACTTTATTCATATACTGCTGTAATTGAGATGATTTTTTTAATACTGACAAGTCTCGATACCAGAAAGAATATTCTTCATTTTCATTTTTATCCTTTGGTAAAACAAGAATATAGAAAGCACGAGCAGACAACTCTTGATAAGAAAGCGCTGCTATAATTGATAAACATGATTCTCTAAACTTCTTATTACTCAACAGGTTTAAAATAATATCTTCACTGCTCTCATTTTTATAGACCAGATGCTTTAACGCTGAATTGCCACTAAAACTTGCGGCATTTATGTATTGTTGGTGTTTAGTTGCTTTTAAGTAGAATGGTATGGAAAAATGATTATGGGCATATATATTTCTCATTACTTTTTGCAAGCCATAAATACTACTGCCACGTTTTCCACATGCCTCTATGGTGTCTATATTTTGATATAAATATTTTCTGATGGCTCGACAAGCTAAATGTTTGCTTTCAATGGCATTCATTAATAACCTAACCGCTCCTTGTCCGTCATAACCTAAAACAATATATTTTTGTTTTTTAAGCGTGCGATCTTTTTCAGCAAGGGGCACAGTCAATTCAATTTCAATTTCTTCGCCTGCTTTAAACTTGGTCTCTTGAGAGAGCTTAACTAGTAGCCCTTGGATAGATATATTTTGAGTTACCCCACGAATATTAGTAGCCACATTATTGCAACGTGTTATTGCCATATTGAACGATAAGATAAAACGGTCTTCACTTCGAGACTCATCATTTTCAGCGGTTACAATTTCAGTGCTTGAAAGTTCATCTATGGCACTGAGTTGATAACGTTCTGGTAGAAGGTTATCAATGTTAAGGACCTCGCCTTGGGCAGGTTGATAGAGGGTCTCATATAGACTACTGATATCTGAAACCGTAAGCATATGATCACACTCACTAATGATATCGATTGCAGCTTTTGGTGGAGCCCTGTTTAATACCGCCATTTTAGGATGAACATGACAAGGTAAGGCTGATGGAACATGCGCATCTTCTGTCGAGTTGATATATGAAGATGAGATTTTAATGACCTTAAACAGTCCTTTTTCAAAGTATCGATTAAATACCTTTTGTACATATTTATCCTGTACAAATTCATCGTACCAAATCAACGAATAACTGTAGCCACCTTGATAAGTAGATTTTAAAATGAGGGCATATCTATCAACGGTCTGTCGTTGATTTAATGTTTGCTGTATATCTTTATTGCCCAGTAACACGGGTAGATAAAAATTTTGTTCCTTATCACTGAAAAAATCCCATAACTCATCATTGCCAGATGTTTTCATGGCAACTTTTGCATGCCAGGCACCATCACTTTTATGACAAAGTAATGGAATATCATGGGTTTTATTTAGGTATTGCTGTTCATAGCCCTTAGATGTGACTGAATCAAATAACGGCTTTATAAATAGCTCTGTCGGTCCAATTAATGCACGCTGTTTTTGCATTAAGTAGTGTAAAAACAATACCCGCATTTGTTTATCTGTGAGTGGACTTGAAAACTTTAGCAAGTATTCAAATTTTGCACTTTTTGCTGAACTTTGACTATCAATGATCTCAAAACCAAGTTCAAGTTCCTTCTCAAACCCAATTTCTTTGTGATGATCATACAACCACAAATAGACCTTATTGGCTTTTATATTCTCTATTTTATTTGGTGTTTTGATGACAACTTTTCTGTTATTCATCTTTTCAATCGTAGCTGTTATACCAATTTCTTTTTTCCCTTGTGAGGTCATTCCCATAATTGGGTTAATAAAAACCTTACAAGCGGAGTTAAGTTGCTTTGCCTCATGGTTTATTCTGTTTTTATTGACCAAAGGTTTAGGCTCTGCTTTATCAATTTTAAACCCAGAGGCGTCTGTCGTTAAAGCGTGTTCATTATTTGACGGGGTGTTTTGCTTTAGCGCTCGTTGTTGAGCATCTTCAATGACCTCATGATAAATAGCAATGGTGTAAAGGTTCTGATATTCCAGCAGTTTTTGATTAAAAAATGCTTTTGCTTCGCCATCAAGGTAATGATTAATATTATTATGATTTACCACTTCACAATCAGAGAAGAAAGTACGTAAATCAATCGGCTTGCTCGCTTGTTGGGCAAGTTTTTTAATCTCGTTTTTTACAGCAAGTTGCCGACCAGCACTTTCATCTGGCAAGAGCTTTTGGATAAGGTATTCTAGTCTATCGTTACCAGCATAAGGAACTAAACTTAAAATTTGCTTAGTAAATTTTACTAGGTGAGAGCTTATAGCACTGGTCATTAGTTTTTATACCTGCTCTCTTTACATGAACCACATTTGAAAATTCAAATCATATAGTTAAGTTAGGCTGCTGCGTTATGCTAATGTTTACAGCGAATATTTAATTCATCCTTGTTATAGAAACGTTAATAAACAAACTGAAATATTTAATATTTTTTATAAATAATTCTCGGAGAAAGTAACTAATAATAAAACAAATAGATTACTCATTTAACGATAACGTCACTCTCAAGAACGCGCTGTTTGTTTTTTGCTCTGTAATGAGATTAAGCTTTTCATCGCCCTACGTCAACGCTAGCCAATAAAAATAAGCTATATAAGCGATAAAGATATTAGAAAAATAATAGCACTTTGGGCTATGTATGACGCAACTTATTTTAAAACTATATGATTATAAAAAGGTAATACTTTAAGGACGCTGTATTTAACGTACTAGGGTATTGACTCAGTAATCACAAAAAAAGTAAATTTTTTGTTAAAAATATTTTTACGGTAATGGACTTACTCGAGTTCTTTTTCGACACTAAAAGAATCAACAAAAGACTTTAACCCTTCTTGAACAAAGTCATAGGTTTTATCAATATTGCTCTCGATATCTCCTTCAAGCACCTTTAAACTTTCAAGTATGTCTTTAGCCTCGCCAAATCCCTGATCGATACCGCCACGAATAATTTCAACAAAGGAAGTTAACGCCTCTTCCTCTGCCATTTCTGGATGTTGCTCTTTGTACGAACCAAACATTTGTGTGCTAAAAGACACAATACGTTCAGCTGTCGCTTCCGGACTATAATCAATACCCGATTGATACGTCTCTTCAACATTTGTTTCAACCCCTGACGCTTTAAGGGCATCATTTATCCCTTGTAATGCCGTTTTTAGCACCAATGACATAGGATTGTCATTAATAGAGTTACTAAAACTCAGCGTTGACTCAACAATTGCAGCATTCAATTGTTTTTTGTGACTAATAAAGGCAGAGTCTTCGGCTTTTAATGCTTTTTTCTGATGGGCAAGCTCAGAAAATTGCTGCCCCATAGGCCCGCTGTCTTTTTTATCCGATGTTTTTGCTAACGATCGTACATCTTGACTGAAACCTGTATTGGCGTTAATTGGTGAGCTCATATTTTCTACCTCGATATATCTAAGCCTATATAAAAAGTATCGGCCTAATGAAGTATAGCTCAAGTGATTTTTTGTACAAAATTCACACAAAAATCATACGAAGCCCAGACAAAATATTACATGACTAGGCAATGTTGACTTATTGCTAATAAAAAGAGTTAAGGCTTAAAAGCTATTGATACTATTAATTCACTTTTTGAGCTGATGAAAGCTATGTTATTTACAAAAATAACGTTAAAATAACATTCAATTAATTAAATCCACTATTCAAAAGATATAGTCCTTGAAGCCACTCTTATCGCCATCATTGATAACCTCATTTATTAGTATTACTTTATTCTTTTGCGCTTGTGCTAATGCCGCTACGCAAAGTGAGCATATTGGTAAGAAAACAAGTAAAGAAAAAATCATTTGGTTAGTTGAAGATAAGGTAGAAAATATTGATCTGCTCAGTAAAAGCTCTGCAGAAACCTCCACGGCTTCTTATATTGAAAATGTCATCATTCAACAATTAACGCAGTACAGGGTCAAAGTTGAACGAGTTACCGCTAGTCGGATGAATAGAGTACTCAAAAATCAAGATAATGCTTGTGTCGCCAATAGAGCTATCACCAAAAAACGCCAACAATACTCCTTATTTTCAGACCCCCAAGCTTTTTACCTCACCCATAAACTTTACCGCTTTAATCAACAATCCCCTTTACCAAAAAATTTTATCAATACCAATGGCGAAATAATTGATCTTCCCAGCATATTTAAAGCCTTACCAGATAAAACGTTAGGCATTGCCAAAGATATCTCATTTGGCAGTTTTCTCGATCAACAAATTAAACAAATAAAGCCAACGAACATTTATTACCGTGGTGGTAGCCAGCGTGTCGTTGCTTTAGAGTCGATGCTATTAAAATCTCGGGTAGATTTTGTCCTTGCTCTACCTGTAGATATCACTCCAAGCGAGGCAGAAAAAGTATTGTTAGAGCAATATACCATTGCCGGAGCACCGCCGTACCTTATCGCGCATTTTAATTGCTCAAAGGGGCCTTCGGGACAACGTATTATCAAGGATATTAATAAAATATTAGCCAAGTTCTACCAAACCGAAGACTATTACTTAGCACACAAAAAGTGGTTTTCTGACAAACAATTAAAGGGCTTGCAAAAATTTTTAGCTGAAAATTTTTCTGAAAATAAGTATATCAACCCAATGCCTGAGTATTGAGTATTGAGAACTGAGAGTTGAATAAATAGCGCAGGTTAGTTTAGCCTTATTTATTCGAGTGATTTAACTTTACACTGATGTCACCTTTATTGACGGCAGTAACGACATTCTTCTAACTTTTATAATAGTGAATAACCTATGATTATTGATGGTAAACAAGCAGCAGCCGATTTACGAAAAGCATTGGCTATTGAAGTGGCACAACTTAAAAAAGAAAAAGATATTACACCGGGCTTAACCGTGGTTTTGGTAGGCGAAGATCCTGCTAGTCAAGTGTATGTTCGTAACAAGGTAAAGCAAACACGTGAAGTTGGCATGATTTCGAACGAAATTAAGTTACCTGCACAGACCACACAAGCACAGTTACTTGAACACTTAGCTCAATTAAATAATGATAACAGCGTTCATGGTATCTTAGTGCAGTTACCACTACCTAAGCATATCGATGAGAGTGTCATTATCGCGGCTATCGCACCACACAAAGATGTTGACGGCTTTCATGCGATGAACTCTGGTCGCTTACTAAATGGTGAAGATGGTGCATTAGTGCCTTGTACGCCACAAGGTTGTATTATTTTAGCCAAAAAACATTTAGGTGATGATTTATCGGGTCAACACGCAGTGGTCATTGGCCGCTCTAATATCGTTGGCAAGCCAGTAGCTTTATTACTTTTACAAGAAAACTGCACGGTAACCATTGCTCATTCTCGCACTAAAAACTTGGCTGAAGTTTGCCAGCAAGCTGATATTGTTGTTGCTGCTGTTGGCCGCCCTAACTTTGTTCAAGCAAGCTGGGTAAAAGCTGGAGCCACGGTAATCGATGTGGGTATTAACCGTATTGAAGACGAAAACGGCAAAGGTAAACTAGTTGGTGATGTTGATTTTACACAAGTTGAAAGTGTTTGTGGTGCTATAACTCCAGTGCCTGGCGGTGTTGGGCCAATGACAATTGCCTGTCTATTAAAGAATACGGTAGAAGCAGCTAAAGCTAACGCTTAACAACGAAAGCCTAACTTTGCCTTTTCTCTATCAGCTATAAACATACCAAAAAAAACCAATAACACGTTATTGGTTTTTTATTAAAGAAACAAACCAACAATACTACTAATAAGTTTTGGTAAAAAACCCAACGGCTCAACAATTAAGGTATTTAGGGTGATGATACCGGCATCATCCATTTGACTTAATACAGCGTTTAACTCAACTAAATCTTCAGGCTGCAACACTAAAGAAGCCTCATCAGGCTGATATATTGTGCCTATTTCATAATACTCTTTACCATTCGCTTTCATTTCAATATGAGCACCTAATATCGCGCTAACAGTATGCTTGCTAGCAAAATCAGTTAAGCGACTAATACTTGCTTGGTAAGCTTGCCAATTTTTAACATAGATATAACCAGGGTAGAAGGTATCGCCGGTAAGTAACCACTGTGTTTGTGAATCATAAATTGAAATGGCCTGCTCTTGATGCCCTGGCGTAGGAATAATAGTAATAATACGTCCGCCAAGATCGATTTCTGATAGCTTTGTAGGCCAACTTTTAAAAGAAAAAAAGTAATTAATATCACCTTCAGCTGTACCCACTACTGTTGCATTTTCCTGGCCAATGAACTGGGAGTCTCCGCTGTAATGGTCGCTATGACTATGAGAGTGAATAACCACTATTTCACGAGAATTATCTTGTTTAGTTAATGCGTGATTTTCCTGTATTGATAACACGGTTTCATATAAAGGGAACTCATTTTTATCTGCTGTAGCCCCCGTATCGACAACCAGTATTTTTTTATCACCAACAAATACATAAATGAAAGGGGCCTCATAACTTAGACACTTACTTTGACGAAAGATGTAGCTTGATTCATCGTATTGAAACACTTCAATGGCAGGATCTTGATTAGTACTGCAGTCTTCAGCGCCATGAAGCCACTTTTTTTGCGTTAATGAAGTCATTAATTCAGATGAAGACAACTTAGTTACTGTTTGTTGACTACTCGCCTCTACCTTGACAATAAAAGCGATTAACAGCGTTAATAATAATATAATTTTTCTCATAAATATCCCTGTGGCGAATGCAGTATTGCAACTATTTAATCTAAATATAATTGCCATGTTTCCCGATATATAGAAAGTTTCATGCCAAGAATCAAAAAAACTTATAGTATTTATTTATCAGTAACTTAATCAAACATTAAGAAGTCGTACAGAAGATAGATTGAGTTTTATGTTCGCTTTTATAATTACCGTGTTCGAATATATCTTGCATGCTAATATTATTAAGTGGGGGTTAAGACTGAAACCTTAACTTGTTCTGTCAGGAAACTATGAGAGGAGTTGGCTAACTAATTTTTTCTGAGTAACTCAATACTTTGGTTAATTTTATCAAATGAATCAGGGAACCTTTTTAGGTAGTCATGACTAATGTAGATACCAAAGGGTCTTTCAATTTCAACGACCTTAACAAAATCCGCTAATTCTATAGCATCTAAAGCATGCTCAAAAACTGCCTCTGAAATAAACACCGCATCAATTCGACCTGACTTTAACATAGCAGCTAAAACAGTTGCCTCAGTAGGCTGAGCGACAATTGTATAAGCATTTTTTACTAGCCACTTAGCAGTATTAGTGCCTTTTATTGTGCCAATACCTGCCCGTGATTTGAACGTTTGAGAGCTAAAGTCTGTTTTAGCACCTTTAACAACATACCAGCTCCACTTATTAATAACTAAAGGCAGCGTAAATTTACCACTAGCATCTCGCTCACTATTTTGAGAAGCCAAGAACATACCGTCAGCGAGTTTCGATTTAAGTACATGTACTGCAGCGCCATAGTCTACAACCATGGTTACTCGGTAAGGAATTTTTGCATGATCAAATACCCGTTTAATAAGCTCAGGGCCAATGCCGACTACTTGTTGCTGAGTGCTATAAGTATAGGGAGGGAAATAGGGAGAGACTAAGCTCATTTCATGCTGTTTTTGAGCAAAGCTAACTGCGCTGATAAGCAGAGGCATTACCAATAAAAATCCCAAATAAATAATTTTCATGTCGCTATTTCACAGCAAATAAAGCTGAACCGAAATGGAATATTCTCAAGTAAACAACCTGTATTTTTAACTACAACATAACTAACTTATAGCGAGTACTTGTAAACAGTCAAGCATTATACGCATAAACGGGTTGAGCTCCTTTGATATAATTCAACACTATGGAATAAGTAACTTTTTGAATATTCAGTTGTTATGTTTGTTATGTGACTATCCGACAATAATGTAACCATTTTACTATTGCTAAAGTTACTGAGATATTGGCCATTTGCTTAAATAGGCATATCGCATCACCAGATACAATTCAATTAACTAATCATGATGATTAGCAAGCAACTATTATTCAATTAATGACAACCTACTCGTTTCATCACTTTCTTTCGCCAGTTGCTTGTTCATATATTTATCTAAAATATGAACAAGATCTATTTGTTGAAACGGTTTATTAATAAAATCGTCAATACCTAAATCATGCGCTTTAGATTTCTCATGCTTGCCGACACTTGCACTTAAAATAACAATAGGGATATGTTGCCATTTAGGGGATTTTTTAATAATTGAAGAGGCAGTAAAGCCATCCATAATAGGCATCTGTAAGTCCATTAAAATAAGATCTGGTAGAGTATGCTCTAAAAACTGAATTGCCTGCGATCCATCATTGGCAAAGTAACAATCAACCTCTAACGGTGATAGCTGCTTTTTAACAATAAGCTGGTTAATTTTATTATCTTCCACCACGAGTACCTTGATCATTTTATAAGAAGTACTTGCTTGCGCATCGCTAATGTCTTTTTCTACGCTAATTATAGGCTCTGCTGCTGCAGGTAAAGTTAAAGTGACAGTGAACAAGCTACCCTCACCTAATTTACTGTGCAAAGTAATATCTCCCCCCATCATTAACGTCAATTGTTTAACAATAGAAAGCCCAATGCCTGTACCACCAAATTCTCTTGTGGTAGATGCTTCCGCTTGAGCAAACGGTGTAAAGATGTGCTGCTGATTCTCTTTGCTGATGCCAATCCCTGTATCTTTAAAAGCTAGCCTCAACTCACGAGAATCACCATCAGTTTTTTCGCAACTTCCGGTAATTTTAATATGCCCTTTTGGGGTAAATTTAATCGCGTTATTTAATAGATTAATAACGATTTGTTTGAATCGCGTATCATCACCTTCAACCCAGGAAGAGAAATCAGGGGTAAAATCATGCTCGAGTGTTATAAACTGGTCTCTTGCCTTTTCTTGCAACATTTCAATCACCGCAAGGGTTACTTGCAGTGGCTGAAAAGCTCGATTTTCTAGGTTTAACTCCCCTGCTTGTATTTTTGAAATATCAAGAACGTCATTAACAATATTGAGCAAAATATCAGATGAATGACTAATTCGTTTGAGGTAATCTTTTGCCGTCGAATCGGAGGTTTCTCGTTGGGCTATTTCGGTAAAACCGATAATGGCATTGAGTGGAGTGCGATATTCATGGCTGATGTTCGCTAAAAATAAATTTTTAGAACGGTTAGCCATTATCAACTCTTCATTTTTTTGTGTTAACTTTGCAGTGCTCTCTTTAACTTTCTTAGACAATGAAAAATTAAAGGTGACGATAAAAAATAAAAACATCACACAAATAACACCTAGAACGCAGCCTAGACCAATAATCAATAAGCTAGACCAATCAATAACCAGAAGTTCAAAACGCGGCGTACTAGAAAACCGAATAACACCTTGTTTATCAAATAAGTCTATCTTGACACTGTGAGTGAAGATCCCATCACTAGTATAGGACGCTTGCTGATATTGGTTTCCATCGCCATAACTAAAACTAAAATTAAAACTGCTAATATTTGCTTGTTGATAAAAACCTGTCAGTAACTTATCTAGCTCAAAAACAACTTCAACTAAGCCTATTAACTTTTCACCTGCAACACTACCTTCTCCTTTAAAAATAGGGTAATAAACAATCACCCCTGTGTATTTATCTAATTGCTGCACTAAAGATAGCAAAGGGGTTATAACATGTACTCGCTTACTAATAGCTTTCTCAATACTGCTTTGAACAATAGGATGGGAAGATACATCGAGCCCAATTGCTGATTTATTTTCTTCAAAAGGTTCAATAAAATAAATAGGTAAATACTGAGCTTGCTCTGGAGCAGTTATTACGCCACCTTTTGTCAAGGCACGTATATCGAGTGAGTTGAGGCTTAAATCTTTCAAAGATGACTCAAATGCTGCCCTTTCATCACGTTTAATTAATGGCAACCAACTGATTGCACGAATAGTGATTTTATCGTTTTTAATTTTGTCTGTGAAAGCTTTAAACTCTTCTCTACTAACAGCGTCAGTTGCTTGATATAAACCATCCAAAGCCCGTAAATCTTGCTTAAAAGCTGTTTCTATCTCTTTAATATAACTAGTAAAAGCTTCAGTTGAATTAACAAAACTCTGTTTCTTATCCTCAAGGAATGATTGATTAGAAATGAGAAAAGCCACGCTAGTTACCGTTAATACTAAAATGCTAGTGATAATTGCGACTGTGGTATGTCTCGCTTTTTTGACATAGATATTAGTTACCGTAAATAAAATAATTGGCGTAAGAAAGACAATACTCGTAAACTCGCCAACCCATTTTACTGCGCCCATATATAGAAAAAAATCAGCATCTATTGATGTGAAGCCCTTAAGCACAAGCATGGATAGTAAACTGGTAAAAAATACAGCAATGGGTCCCGTTAATACTAAAAACTTAATAATCTGAGTAGGAATATAAACTTTAACAGGCAAAATACAGAAAGATTCAACTAACTTTTTACTTATCAATAGCTGCAAAGTACTAATCAAAGTTAATAAAGCAACGACATAGACGGGAAGTCCTGCTAGAGATGGATCTTGACTTAAACAAATAAACGAAGATAACAATGCGCCCAATAGAATAGGCGTTCCAAAACATAAATATAACCCGAGCATGACACCCGCTGCAGGCCAGATAGGACTGGCAAAGCCAAAAGAAATGGTGAAAACTTCTCCAAATTGCACTAATAAATAGTGTGTTAGGAAAGCTAAAATCCCGAGCTGTATTTTTTTCACATAAAACTCCTTTTTATTAACATTTGAGTATAGGGCGGAATGTATCGTTATTCAAAGGTGTCAATGATACCAAGATGTTTGCTTTCCAAAGTTGTCAGTCAAACCTATCCTTAATTTGTCTTACTTTATGTGAGCATAGATAAAATACTGCATCTATCTTGATATCGCCTGCACTCTAACAACATTTGATATAGTAAAAGCCGCGTAAAAGTATTCTAACTTTGCGCGTTTAGATCAAACAATAGAGTAAAAGCTCATTTTTCGAGCATTAATACGCAATTTCATAGACTAATTGCTAAGCTAGATCAGCCATTCCTCGTTAGCTATCCCAGCTAGTACTAAGATAAAATATTACTCACTAAATTAAATCGCGTTTATAAACGTTAGGGATACTAATGGGCAATACATCAGAAACCACACATGATCAGCAAAGCGATCATCAAGCCTGTGGAGAAGAGCAAAGTTACCAACAAAAACATAAACCCAGCTCTGAATTTAAAACACGAGAAGAATATTTAGAGCATGAGCTGCAAATTATGGCGCCGAAACGATGGCGAGCTAATTTACCGTTTAGAGATTACCGCTTTGAAATAGAAGATACTATTCCGGCTATGGCAGCAACCATAGGTAAGATTGTGATGGTGGGAGCAATAGCAGCAACCTTTGCCGGTTCGTTAGGACTTGATGAAGGCTTTATTTTAGAGAATGTCCGTTATGAATTATTAATCGTATCGCTATTTATCATACTGTTTTCTGGTTTTTTATTACCGACAGCTAACTTAGCCGGTACTCATGGCCCGCTAATTCCCCTTATTCCTATTGTGGTAGCTGCTGGCGGTCACCCTATGGCGTTTGGCTTACTCATTGGTATCTTCGGATTGCTACTCGCAATTAGTAAGGGTGGTAGTATGTTGGCAAACCTCACCAGTAAAGGGGTTTGTGGCGGCTTGTTATTATACCTAGGATTTGTTGGCACCATATCACAAGTAAAAAAACTATTTGCTTGGGCCGATGGTATTGGTATGAGTCACATTGCCTTTATCGTGATTTTCTGCACCATTATTTTATACGCCTTACTAGAACACTGGCGCAAACGTTGGTTAGCAGTTCCCCTTAGTTGTCTGCTCGGTGGTAGCTTAGCGTTTGCACTTGGTGCACCGTTTGAATTTCAAACCGGAGCAGGTTTACCTAATATGAACCCTATGTATTGGTGGGGTGAAAACACAGGCTGGATGCTGGGATTACCAACAATTGAGAGTTTTATCGTAGTACTGCCTTTTGCTATTTTAGCGGTAGCCATGTGGTCACCTGACTTTTTAGGCCATCAAGTGTTTCAAAAAATTAGTTATCCTGAGCGCACTGAAAAAGTTCATATGAACATTGACGATACCATGACAAGTGCCTCTATTCGCCAAACCTTTGGCTCGCTAATGGGCGGTACTAACTTCACCTCATCTTGGGGGACATACCTGGTACCTGCTGCCATTGCCAAGCGCCCTATTCCGGCCGGAGCGTTACTGACCGCATTATTTTGTATTATCGCCGCAGTTTGGGGTTACCCTATGGATTTAGCTATTTGGCAACCGGTGCTTTGTGTTGCTTTAGTTGTTGGGGTTTTTATTCCACTACTTGAAGCTGGCATGGAAATGACCCGAGAAGGTAAAACCACTCAATCAGCAGCGATTGTGGTGTTCTCATCAGCACTGGTGAACCCTGCTTTTGGTTGGTCATTAACTATGTTACTCGACAATTTGGGATTAATAGGCTGTAAAGAGCGTAGCGCCGAGTTGAGCAAAATGAGTCGCTGGATTTTACCCACAGTGATGTTTGTCATATTAACCGGGGTTATGGCACTGGTTGGTTTGTTGCCAGGCATTCCTGCTATTCTTTCAGGCCTTCGATAGTAACAAGCCTAATTTAAGCATAAAAAGGGCGCTAATAGCGCCCTTTTTTATATTTTGCATTTGCCATTCGTTAATAGTTTTAAGGCACTTGCCAGCTTATCTTTTGCAATATAACCACGTTTTTTAGCGATTAGATCACCTGAGGTATCAAATATCAATAAGGTCGGAGACGCTTGATATCCGCCAATGCTCCACAAAAACTGCCTATCTGCCATAAAAGCAGATATGCCTTTATGGTAATGCTTTAGCTCTTTCTTAAGCTTTCGTGCATTACCTTTAGTTCCAATTAACACCGGGTTTAAAGTGGCTTTACATTGTTCAAAAACTTTAGCGAGTAATTTACCCTGCTTTTTACACCAAGCACAATCTGGTTGATAAATCATCACCAGTGTCGCTAAAGTGCTGACCTGTTTATATTGAGCAACATAACCTGTTTTCAATGGCTTAAGTGAAAACGGTAATGCCTCTACATAACCGACAAAAAGCATAGTTCCGATTAAAAAACATGCTGCCATGCTAACAATATCATTATGAAATTTAATCATTATTAAATACTAAAAATTACAATTTAACTTCAATGCCAGCGTACATTTCACGGCCATGTAAAGCACCATAAATATAAGCAACGTCGTAACCGCCATCGGCATCATAAAATAATGGTGTATCACCGCCATCAATTTGTGTTGCTTCAAAAACATTAGAGACACCTGCGTAAAGCTTGGTGTGTTCGGTCAGCTGATATTGCACTTTTATATCAGAGGTAGAAAAGGCTTTACCTGTTAAAGTTTTAATACTGGTTGGGTCGTTTTTAATGTTATAACCTTCATAACCATATTCAGCTAAGTCTTTTTCACCAAAAAATACTGTAGACCAAAATACTTTTAAGTTGTCTTTTTCATATTGAAATTCTAGACTCGCACGCTCTTCAACAGGCGCGATGGCATAAGATGATTTAAAGGCATCATCATAAGCAAACTTTTCAAGACCAATATTGACGGTAAAACTCTCTGTTATGTTATAACCGACAGTGATGTCATATGTGGTTACTGAAGCGGTTTCATCTAGTTGAGTTAGTAACGGAACACCTTCGTTATTCTCTTCTAATGAGGCTAAGTTATCTACCGCAGAATGAGCTAACGAAGCAGTTATCGCTAATGCTTGGCTATCATAACTTAATGAATAACTTGCCGATACTGACTCCTCTAAAGAATCGATTGCAATTTGATAACCTAATTCGGCATCTAAAATACCGTGGTCGGTTTCAAAGAAAGATAACGGCGCTCGATAACCTCGACCAGTTGAAAAGCGAGACGTTAATTGCTCAGTATGGAAATAACGTACGTCTAAACGTGGTGCAAAAAAGGTTTCATCAATTTCAGTACCGGCTTTTTCTGGGTCAACAAAATCAGCGACAACTTGATCAACACGCATCGCTACGGCTACTTCAAACTCATCAATAGGAGTCCAAGTATCTTGGAAGAAAATCCCCATGGTATCATAGTCAAAAGCATCACTTTGATAGGCTTCAACAGCTTCTAAGGCATACGTTGAAGAACGCATTTTCTCATGGCGACTATCAACACCAAAGGTAATAAAGTGATTGTCTGATAACTCCATGTCAAATTTAGCGCGCAGATAATACATAGTATCTTCAGCTTGATAATCAATACCTTCATAAAACGAATCTTGTAGGTGGTTCGCATAACTTAATGCAAACTCAGCAACAGTGAAGTCACTCAATTCAGATAAAAACTTTACATAAGCTTCATCACGTGAAGTATTTATCCACTCAGTCGTTTCCCATGGCTTTCCAATAAAAGTTTCTCGAACGTCATCACCTGCAAATAACTGTTCAGACGCATCACCATCATAACCCGCTATAGCAGCACCAACCGAATTAACTACTTCCCCAAGCATTGGACCACCAAAAATTTCAGATTGTACTTTTGAAAGTCTAAGTTGAACATTACTATTATCTGAGACATCTTGTGTTAAAAATGTTGTTAATGATAAATTCTCAATAAAAGGCGCTTCACTTACGCCATTATCATCATGATCTTCTTGATCTTGTTTATCATATTGACCAATAAAGGTAATGCCTGTTTTACCATCAGTAGAAACTCCGGTTGCCATTCCCTTCATCGCAGTAAAGTCATGTGAGCCTTTGGCAAAATCAAAACTTGCGCCATTCTCATAAGCTTCTTTAGTAATAATGTTTACCGTACCACCAATAGCTTCAGGTGCGATAAGCGATGCCCCAGCACCACGGGCGACTTCAATTCTATCAACACCAGTGGTTGCGATTGCATCCACAGCATAAAAACCAGATATTAAAGTATGGGTTGGTAAACCATCAACTAAAATGGTGGTGTGCTCACCTTTCATACCGTTAAGCATAATCCGTTTAACACCACACATAGAGCATTCATTTGATACGTTTACACCGGGCTCATTATTAATTGCGGCAGTAAGACTTAAGGCATTTTTATTTTCAATTGTCAGCGCATCTAATACTTCAGTTTGTTGAATAACATCTTTTAAACGACCTGCTTGATCTAATTTTTGCCTAAGACTACGAACTTCGATAACTTCAGTTTCTTGCTCGGCTTTTTCTAAAGCTTCGGCAAAACTTAATGTAGGTGCAGCTAAAGGCAAACTTGCTGCAATAGAGAGATATAGCGGAGATAATGATTTCATGGACAGCTCAATAATATGTAAAATAAAATGACAAAAAAAACCAGATCGATATTGTTAATCATTCTCAATTGCATTAACTTGATCGACATCAAGAGAATTACACATTTTTACATCTTTACTGATTATAAAAGTCTACTTAATAAGAGCTATCGCAAGATACCCCTTGGAACTGAGTTAACTGGTCACTATTTCATTGCAACAAAACGAAATGTCAGTTTTTTTTACACTTTAAGCTTTTCAAATTCACTTTATTTAAAGTCTGCGCGCTAATAAATTGATTGTTATTAAGAATAAAATTAAGGCATTAAAAATGCTTGTTTTTTGTACAGCCACCAATCTAAGTTTTATGGTGAATTAATAACTCCCTTTTCAGAGGATGTCACTATGAATCGATATGTTTCAAATGCTCTAAAAGCACTTTCAATAACTATGCTGATTGTCACGAGTACTGCCCAATCGGCCATCATTATACAACCTGTGGATGTTATCATTAGAGATTTTCATCAAGATCATCCTGACTTTCAAAACTATGTTTCTGGATTAACCACAGGCATGGTAGGAAGCTCTCTAGTTGGTGGTGTTCCTGACTTTATTGGACCAAATGATAACAGTGTAGGCGCAGTAAATTCTGATACAAGCTTTGCTTCTTGGTTTGATGATTGTAATCCTGCAACTCCTAGTTCAACCTGTATTGCACAATATAATGAATCAATAGGCGCAACAGTAGACACAAGCACTGGACAGTTAAGCTATAATTCATCTTCCTTTTTTCCATTAGACGGCATCACAGGTACTAGTGGGGACGGAGATAATTACGATAATCATAATTACTTTTTTACAGTACAAATTGATTTGGACTTAATCTATGACCCCCTATTAAACAATACATTCTCGTTTACTGGTGATGACGATGTTTGGGTGTTCATCAACGGTGAGTTGGTATTAGATCTAGGTGGCGTTCATGGTGCTGAAACAGCAGGATTTAACATGAATACAGTGGCGAGTAATCAGGGAATGAACGCCGGAGACTTATATTCATTTAGTTTCTTCTTCGCTGAAAGGCATTACTCCCAATCTAATGTTAATATTACTTCTTATTTAGGCAAACCAGTTGTGGTAGTTCAAACACCTGAGCCTGCAGGTATAGTATTACTTGCCTTAGCCTTACTAAGTTTATTCATTCGTGTACAAAAACGCACTCATTAAAACTAACACTATAGGGTTAAAACGATATAGCCGTGAGCAACAAGTAAGCGGCTATATTTTTGTAAAATTGATCAACTGCACTATGGTCATAGCTATCATGAACCGCATTAAACCACCTAAAGCACCTCATAAACGACTACTCCTTAAGACTGCGATAACATTAAAGATAATCTTTCTTTGATTAGCCTGAGCTGAGGTTATTTGTCGATAAATTTAATTATTTTCGCAAACAAATTTCAGATATCAGAATAATTTTGTTATTAATAGAGTAATAATACATTTACCACGTTATTAGCTTAGCTATAAGGACATCAGTATGAACGTTGCCAAGCAAAAGCCCAGATTAATTGATAGGTTTTTGAACTCTATTGAACGTGTCGGGAACACCTTACCCGATCCAGCCATTATCTTTTTATTTGCCATGATAATCATTTGGCTCTTATCGGCATTGTTCTCACAAGTCTCATTTGAGGCAATAGACCCTCGAACGGGCGAAGCCATCATAGTGCATAATCTACTGACCGGCGATGCGCTGGCAAATTTCCTTTCAGGCATGGTGAAAACCTTCACCGGTTTTGCACCTTTAGGGGTGGTTCTGGTTGCTATGCTAGGTGTGGGTGTTGCTGAACATTCTGGTTTTATTAATACCGGCCTTAAAATTATGTTAAAACGCACGCCTAAAGCGTTATTAACGCCATCTATAATTTTAATTGCCATTGTCAGTCACACCGCTACTGACGCCGGTTATGTTTTGGTTATTCCGCTAGCAGGGGTCATTTTCTTTGCCATGGGGCGTCACCCTTTAGTTGGTATTGCTGCAGCATTTGCTGGGGTGAGTGGTGGTTTTAGCGCCAACTTTATTCCTTCTGGTATAGATCCATTACTGCAAAGTTTTACCCAAAGTGCCGCACAAATTATCGATCCAGAAATTATTGTTAATCCATTAAATAATTGGTTTTTTACTTCAGCTTCTAGTTTATTTATTGTGTTATTAGGCTGGTACATCACAGATAAAATCATTGAACCAAGGTTAAAGGATACGCCAATAGACGGCGATACGTCTGATTTACCTCAATTCGACGAAATCACCAGCAAAGAACGTAAGGGATTTTTCTTAGCGTCTGTGGTTATGCTGGCCGGCATAGCGTTACTCACCTGGGCCAGTTGGTCAGCAAGCTCGCCACTTCGAGGACCTAGCGGCTCTTTGGCTGATTTTAAAGCACCATTAATGCAATCTATAGTGCCGCTTATTTTCTTACTATTTTGGATTCCCGGGGCTGTTTATGGCTTTAGTGTCGGCACCTTTAAAACCAGTAAAGATATGATTGATTCCATGAGTAAGTCTATGGGCAGCATGTCTTATTATATTGTCATGGCTTTTTTCTGTTCTTTGTTTATTGCCGCATTCTCGCAATCCAATTTAGGTGCGCTGCTGGCCATTGAAGGTGCTCAAGTATTAAAAACGTTAGCCTTGCCAAGCTCAGTGACTATTGTCGGTATCATATTTTTAACCGGCTTTGTTAACTTATTTGTTGGCTCAAGCTCAGCTAAATGGGCATTGCTCGGACCGGTATTTGTTCCGATGTTAATGCAACTGGGGATTTCACCTGATTTAACGCAAGCAGCCTATCGAATCGGTGATTCTAGCTCGAATATCATTACCCCGTTAATGCCGTACTTCCCGTTAGTGGTGGTCTATTGCCAGAAGTACGTTAAAGACACCGGCATAGGCACCTTAATTTCTCTAATGCTACCTTTTGCTCTCGCGTTTATGATCTGCTGGACCTTATTTTTATTAGCTTACTGGGGACTTGGCATTCCTTTAGGTTTGCAATCTAGTTACAGCTATTAACTGTAATTGGCAGCATGTTTATCAAGCCGCACTAACAAAACCACAAAAGGGGACTAAGCTTCCCCTTCTGTGGCTAAAGTTTAACGAGTTCATTTAACAACAATTTTTAACTGCGTTAAGTTAACTGTTTCAGTTGCTGGGCGATTGATAATAGATCCATGCCAGCACTAAGTTCAAATTGCATAAAGGCTAAAAAACTGTGCATTACTATCAAGATACGTTGATAAGCTTGTGGCTTGTGCTGTAATTCTGCCATAGCAACGTCAAGACCATCGGTATGATAAGTCATTAGCAATTCAATGGCGTGTTCTTCAGCTGTACGCTCTCTGGCTTTGGGCTCATAACCCAGTTCAGCTACCACTTTTTCTGCAAGTGTCCATACAGACCAAGGGTTTTGTCCGGTGATCAATTTTCCATCTTGGCTAACTTTTTCTAAATAGTTTGCACCTGCTTGAAATTGAGCGCCTTGTGCAATTAATTTATCTTCAAGTAAGAAGGGAAAGATTTCTTTTGCATCAGCAATTAAAAATAGCTCTTCATCATTGGTAAAAGCACTCACTTGCTTGTTCGCCAACAGCAATTGACCATTATCTAACTCGACATTAACCAAGGCCGCTGGGCCATGACACACAGCACTAACAACCTTATCATTTTGATAAAGTGTTTTAGCGATATTTTGCACATAGGGGTTGTCAGGAAAATCAAACATAGTGCCCTTACCACCGACAAAGTAAACCGCTTCGTATTCATTAGGATCGACATCTGCTAAGGCAATAGAATTGGCAACTTGCTGTTGGATTTTTTCATCAGTTAAAAAGGCATAGTCATAAGGCCCCATGTCTTCGCCATCGATAACGACTGGCGGCTTACCGCCTTTGGGGCTAGCAATGTCAACCTGAAAACCATTTGCCGTAAACACCCAGTAAGCACGAGCCAGTTCGGTATGCTCATACCCCGTTGCTTTATTTTCTGCCATGGTATCGACACTTGTCACCACTGCTAATATTTTTCCTCGATAGCTTGGGATGTTTTCAGTGATATAAGGTAAGTCACTTACTTGAGTATTTTTTATCGCCACAAAGTGAGCTTTTTCAGGCAATAAACTTTTAACATAAGATTTGGTGCCATAGGCTAAACCAAGCAAAATAATGGCTAAAGCCACTAAGCTGATTATTATTTTTTTAAACATAGGACGCTCCTGTTATTTTGTTAGCGCCAGTTTAAAAAACGATTAGTGAAATGAATGTGAAAAACGCACATTTACTGTCTAGTCATGTTGTTTATCAATTAAATTAACGGCTGTTATTTACTTAATCACAGTAGCCTTTTAAAATAGCCGGCGTATTGTTATTCGAGATAAATATGCCTAAAGCGTTTTCACAAGTATTCATTGTTGCGGTTATGCTTATAACCTTTATTGGCCAAGCCATGGCCTTTAGCAGCTCTGCGTCTAGTGAAAGTGGTAGTGAAAGCCTTTATCAAAAAAACCATCAGAGCAACCTTGACGCTGATATTGCAGGTGACGACAATAACAGTTTATCTAATAGCGTTTCAGTTAAAAAACATAATGACGCCTTAACTGATTGCGCTGATTTGGATTGTTGTGAAGTTGACTGCTGCACCATTAATGTTTGTGAAAATGACTGTGTTTGTGCTGCTAGCGGTTGTTTATCATTGATGTTTTTAAACAACGGTATTGCTGATAAAGATATCAAGGGTTTTACTGAAACACTCACTTTAACAAACCTCATACAAACTCAATCCATTAGCTCGAATCCCTACCGCCCTCCTATTGTTTTGTCATAATTTTTCGTCGTAAAAAATTGTTCGCCTGATGTGCGAACCGATAATCATCACAAGCCCCTATCAGTAGCGTTGTGCTGAATTACTCTGACATATTATTTGAGGTAAAAATGTTGAATAAACATTTAACTATGGCGTTAGCTATCTTGCTAACACATGCGACTGTTCACGCGAACGAACATCACGAAAAACATGCAAAAAAAGAATCACATGAAATGCATGATGAACATGAAGAAAAAGCCAAACACGATGAGCATGACCACCATGAACATGACGGTAAAAAGGTCGAGCGAATTCAAGTAACAGCTTCACGTTTAGGGCGAATTGTTAACGAGTCAGCAACTCGAACTGAAGTGATTAATGGCGAAGAAATTCAAGAAAAAGCATTAATGCGCCCGGGCAATATTTCTATGCTGGTAGCTGAAACTGGCGGTGTTAGAGTGCAAACCACCTCACCTGCATTAGGTAGTGCCAATATAAGGTTACAAGGCTTATATGGTCGATATACCCAATTACTAAGTGATGGGTTATCGTTATACGGCGGTCAAACAGCCTCGATAGGTTTATTACAAATACCGCCAACAGATTTAGCCAATGTTGAGATCATTAAGGGCTCTGCTTCCTCAATGTATGGTGGCTCAGCACTTGGAGGCGTTATTAATTTAATTTCACGCACGCCAAGTGACAAACCAGAAGGTGAAGTGCTGTTTAATGCCACCTCTAAAAACGGTCAAGATATAACTACCTACTTAGCCACGCCGATAAACGAATCTACTAGTGGCTCGATCACTGCAGGCGTTCATCAGCAAGAAGAGCAAGATTTAGATGATGATGGCTGGATAGATATGGCGGGTTACACGCGAGGCACTGTCCGACCTCGCCTATATTGGCAAGGTGAAGATGGCGCTAATTTGTATGTCACTGTTGGTGCTATGACCGAACAAAGAACAGGTGGCACGCTAGGTGATGCTAAGGTGCCTGATGGCAGTCAATATCCGCAAACACAAGATACCTTAAGAACCGATGCTGGTTTTATTTATGACCAACCTATTGGTGAGGTTTTAAATATCAATTTCCGTGGCTCAACTATGCGCCAAGAGCATGAACATCAGTACGGTGTAGTACTTGAAAATGATACTCACGAGAGTCACCTGATTGAATCAAGTTTATCGGGTTATGTTGATGAACTGGCATGGGTAGTTGGTGTTGCCCACCAAACAGAAAAATTCGATTCTGATACCTATAATGAATTTAACTACAGCTATCAAACCCCAGGACTATTTTCACAACTTGATTATCAAGTAAATGACGAGATTTCTCTGTCATTGAGTGCCCGTAGTGATTGGCACAGTGAGTACGGCACACAATTTAGCCCTCGAATTTCCATGCTGTATAGCCCAGATAATTGGTCTGTTCGCGGCGCTTACGGCAAAGGTTTTTTTGCGCCAAGCCCCTTTATTGAAGATATTGAAGAAGCAGGATTATCTCGTCTTGCGCCATTAGAAAACCTTAATGAAGAAACCGCGACAACCGCTTCAGTAGATTTCACTTATCTATTTGATAGTGTGGAAACTAGCGTGACCTTCTTTGCTTCAGACATTGAAAATGTTACTGAATTAGCAGTTATTGATGATCCGTTGAACTTAAGTGAACAAGTACGTTTAGTCAATACTCCAGGACAAAGTAAAATACGAGGCAGTGAATTACTACTGCGTTATCGCTGGCAAGACATTAAAGTAACCGGTAGCTATTTATATACAGATGCCAGCAAGGAAGATGAATATGGCAATGGCCGAGTACCGTTAGCACTAACTCCTGAGCATTCTGCTGGCGCGGTAATTATGTGGGAAGAACATGGCAGCCATATGGTAGGTTTTGAAGCTTATTACACCGGCACCCAACACTTAGAAGACAACCCTTATCGTGATAGAAGTAACCCTTATTGGCATTTAGGCTTGTTAGCGCAAATTACTACTGGCAGTGTTAGTTGGTTTATCAATGCTGAAAATCTTTTGGATGTTAGGCAAACTAAAGAAGACTCTTTGCTGTTACCTGAGCAAGCGCCAAGTGGTCGTTGGACCACAGATATTTGGTCAAGAAATGATGGTTTTACGGTTAATGCTGGGGTGCGTATTCAGTTTGGTGGTTAATTGAAATTAAAGCTGAGGAGGCTTGATAGCCTCCTTTGTGTCAACTCTCAATTCTCAATTCTCAATTCTCAAAAGGCTACTTAGTCTACACAGTGTGCATCTATTAATGTGATTTGTGACACCAGCACACTGTTGGGTGCAACCGAGCCAGGTAAACCTTTACTGCCATAGGCTAAATGCGAAGGTAGATAAAGCTCCCAGCTTTCACCCACTTTCATCATAGGTACACCTTCACGCCAGCCTTTTACCATTTTTGCTAACTTAAACTTTTCAGGGTAACCGCGTTGATAGCTACTATCGATGATTTTTTTAGAGGTAACTGACAGCATTTTATAGTGCACGGTCACTTTATAGTCAGGATCAGGTTTACAGCCATCGCTTTGCTCTAAAATTTTATATTGTAAGCCAGACTCGGTTTCTTTCACGCCTTCGCGTTTTAAGTTCATTTTCAACCAGTGTTTAGCTTTTATTGCATAAGCTTCTTCTGCGTTATACAGACTATTAGAGTTATTCGAACTGGCACAGCCAAGCAGTAAGGCACAACTAAAAAGGGACAAAAAAGCGTGTTTTAACATTTTCTCTCTCAATGAATAAATAGAGGGTTCATCATTCATGACATCACATATTACTTAGAAAATGATGCCTTAATTCGAATATTAATACTAAAAATACTGAGTGTATAGCTAAGTAACTTTAAAGTCATGATATTAAAGCAATAAGATTAAACGAGCTAATGTCTACTCTTCAGACTCTACCTTGCAATAAAGTTGCTTAACCAGCTATCTAAAGCCTTTTTAACTGCCCTATATTTCTCTCTAACATCAGTATTAGTTATTTAGCTGACAAGCCCAGAATAATGATTACAGGAGCACAAAAGTAAAAAATAATAACACATGCCAATCATAAGGGAGTAAAGCAATGAACTATTACGAACTTATACTTGATAGTGACTTTACTAACGAATATCGGTAGATATGTTTTAATCGAGAATATAGTATTGAATGTTGAATCAATACCGCATTACATTTATAAAAAGGTTTAAATGGAAGATTTATTAGTTACTTTAGTGAATTTTGCCTGGGGTCTCCCCATGGTTTTGTTACTTGTTGGCGGTGGCGCCTACTTTGTTATCCACTCAAGACTTATCCCTTACAAAAGGCTTGGTCATGCACTCAGCATTATTGGCGGAAAATATGACAATGAACAAAACACTCAAGGTGACATTAGCCACTTTCAAGCATTAATTGTTGCGCTATCAGGTACGCTAGGACTTGGAAATATAGCCGGAGTCGCGGTTGCTATCACGATGGGCGGACCAGGTGCAATTTTTTGGATGTGGTTGACGGCAATTGTAGGTATTGCAACCAAGTTTTATACCGCATCCTTAGCTGTGATGTTTCGAGGGAAAGACCGTAGTGGTAAATTGCAGGGAGGACCAATGTATGTCATTAGAGAAGGCTTAGGGAAAAAGTGGCAGCCCCTTGCTTGGCTATTTTGCATCGGCTGTATATTCGGTGCCTTACCTCTTTTTCAAATTAACCAATTAGTACAAATATTAAGGGATGTCATTGCCATACCATACGGGATAGCCGAGGCCGATAATCACTTTACTTTTGATCTACTCGTTGGCCTTGCCTTATTCATCCTTATCTCTTGGATTGTCATGGGAAAATTAACACGAATAACCGCAGTTGCCACCAAAGTTGTACCTATTATGGTTATTGGTTATTTCATAATGACATTAATACTCTTAGTCATGCACTACCATAAAATACCTGAGACCTTTTTGTTGATTTTTTCAAGTGCATTTAATCCAAACTCTGCTGCTGGCGGACTTATAGGTACCGTTATTATTATTGGGGTTCAGCGAGGGGCTTTTTCTAACGAAGCGGGTATAGGCACTGAATCATTAGCTCATGGTGCAGCTAAAACCAACCAACCCATTCGAGAAGGATTTGTTGCTTCATTTGGCCCTATTGTTGATACATTAATTATCTGTACATGTACTGCTCTAGCTGTTTTGGTAACAGGTGCGTGGCAAACAGGTTACCAAGGCGTTGGCATGACAGTGTATGCCTTTGAACAAACTTTCCCGTCGATAGGCAGTTACCTGCTAATGGTCATGGTGTTCTTCCTCAGTACGAGCACAGTGTTAACTTTTTGGTATTACGGCAGTAAGTGTAGTGAGTTTCTGTTTGGTCCAAAATTTGAAAAGTTTTATAAACAGTTCTACCTTATTCTTATTATCGTCGGTGCGGTAGCCTCTTTAACTATGGTAATTAATTTTATTACCTTTATGTACGCGTTAATGGCTATTCCTACCATGATATCAACCTTATTACTTTCCTCAAAAGTTAGAGAAGCAGCGGAAAAATATATCAGCGAGTACTGATAAATAGTGAAGAATGCATTGATGTAAAAGACTCAACATTTGTCTGGATATAGCTAAAAACACGCCCAATGCATTCATACGATGAACATTTTAATCTATACTTTTATGTAGGTTAATTCTGTGGTCTTTTTTGGGATAATAATGGCAGTAAGCTTGTATCAAAAAGCGTTATTATACGGGCTACTTTGCTTAGTCTCTTTTAAAGCTGTTTCTGAACCGAACAATGAAATTACGGTGGTAACTGAGCAATGGCCGCCCTATAACTACCTTTCTAGTTCAGGTAAAGTCATTGGTAGTGCCACTAAAATTGTTGAAGAAACCCTTCAACAGGCAAATATTCCATACACTCTCAATATGTACCCTTGGGCAAGAGCCTATAAAACAGCCCTAGAAAAGCCCAATGTACTTATCTACTCAATTTTAAGGTCGCCTCAACGGGAAAAGTTGTTTCACTGGATTTGTCCTCTCAATACTATTCAATATCATTTTTTTAAATTGTCAGACAGAAAAGACATTAAAGTTAACTCAATTAACGATGTTAAACAGTACAGCTTAGGTTTAATTAGGGATTCATACATGCATAACCATTTAAAAAATATTGGTTTTATTGAAGGGGAACACATTCAAATTACAGGGAATAATCAAGCTAATATCAAGCTACTATTAGCAGAAAGGGTTGACCTCATTATCGACACTCATGAGAATATCTCACTAAGGCTGAAGACATTATCAGCTACAAGTAATAAATTAACAGCCATTTTTCCAATAGGTACCGACCTGATCCCTACACCCTGGACATGTATGGCTATTAGCCTTAAAACACCAATAGAACTGGTTCAGGCCATCAAAAAATCTCATCAAGAATTAAAATAGCACTAGCATAAAAGCATATTACTTATAAATCCTCCCCCTTCCCTCCACCCAATGTAGTAAAATTACAACATAAACTTGAATTAACTTCATGGTATGCTAAATTCAACCTATCAATCTAGTAATAAAACACCGCACAACTAAATATTAATAGAGGTTATTAAAATATGGAAAACCAACAAACAAGTTCGAACGTTGAAAGTTTAGTAAAAGTGGTTGCATTTGATTACAGCAATGAGAGCTTACCTCGTGATTTTGATATCCGTATCGAAGTTGCTGAACAACGTGAAGTACTTGAACAATCATAACGTAACTATATTCCTGACTTTACAGCAACAGGTATAAAAAAGGGGAACATTATCCCCTACGCTTTACCGCATTTTATTGTGCCGGTATCGTCATACCGCATCAAAACAAAGTCAATGATTAAAGCACTAAGAATAATAGCTAACTTCAAGCTATAGCTATATACCCATAATTCACTTTTGAAGACTTTAGTGATAAAACGCCCCTTTAACCCCTTTCCATTATCTTCAATGCTAAAGCTATTACCCAATTGAAAAAACTTGATGAATAAAACGGTGAGTTCTTTCTGAATAAGATCCTTGGTTTGAACAATGGATTGCGAAAGTTTGTTTAACGACAGCCTTTATTGCCGGAACTATTGGTATATATGATACGCTTAAATTTTGCAGAAATAATTGCAACTTTTCAGAAAACACTTCTATACATCTTTGAATTAACCTGAGGTTTCACTAAGCCTATAACAACCAGAGTTATTTAAAATAAACTATCATTTAAAGCAAATGCTACTAAAGTTATTTATATATCAAAGGAATAAACTTATATGAATACATCTAGATACATATTTGCATGTGTATTTTTAATGTTTCCAAATTTAACTAATGCTGAAACTAAAGTAACTTTTATCGTGCCTGATGTTCAGGGCCCTATTTTTTGGCAGTTAGTTGCACAGACATCAATCGCCGCTGCAAATGATTTAAATATCGATTTAGACATTATCTATAGCAACAACGATAGGTTTGCTTTAATTGAAAAAATTAACCAAATAATCGCACAAGAAAATAAACCTGACTATATCGTTTTAAGACCTTTGTCTGGTAACACAAAAAGTGTCTTTTCTTTACTTGAACAATCAAAAATAAAATTTATCACTATTGAACAGTCTATAGACCGAGAAAAGTATAAAAGCTTAGCTGTTCCGAGGCAGTATTATAACTGTCTCTTATACACATCTCCGAGCCCACGAGACCGTACTAGA
>CAJXPG010000018.1 GCA_913057925.1 uncultured Colwellia sp.
AGATCTAGTACGGTCTCGTGGGCTCGGAGATGTGTATAAGAGACAGCCCTTAATGAGCTGTACTCTTCTGCTGCCACAATTGATAGAGGCACCTACCCTGAAAGAGCAAAAGAAATTGATGAGTTAATTCTTCAAAAAGAAGCTGAGCTTCCCGAAGAATTTGAAACAAGCAAAAATGAAGGAGAAAAAGCAACAAGGTCTGATAGATTTGTTGCTGCAATGATAGATGCAATCATCGGCATAATTTCAATAACACCCGTGATTTATTACTTTGGATTTGATTCACTCATCAGTCCTACTCTGCTATTTTTAGCGGGATTGTTTATATACGGCCTTTTTACTACCGCGATACTACACGGTTATCTTTTATATTATTACGGACAAACAATTGGCAAAAACTATATGTCTATCCGTATTGAAAATTTAGATGGCACTCAAGCGAAATTATCGACAATATATTTTAAGCGTATGTTACCCATGCAATTACTAGGTTTAATACCCGCTTTAGGGCAAGTTATATCTGGTGTTATAAACCCACTGTTTATTTTCAGTAAAGATAAGCGTTGCTTGCACGATTATTTAGCTAAAACCAAGGTGAGTTATACGGAGGCATAATAATGACACTCAGAAAAAATATTAAAAAAGACATCTGGAACATTGGCGCTTTTATGTTTTTTACTTGGCTTAGCTTTAAGTTTATCGGCTATGGAATGGACTTTTTTGACGTTCAACTTCCGTCAATCTGTAACAACACAGAGGTAGCAGAATTCACCTCTCCAAATGGCAAAAAAATTGCGAGGCTTGGTTATGCCGATTGTGGTGCAACAACGAATTGGCAATCAGGCATAAATATTGTTGATGTTAAAACAGGTAAAGTATTTAGAGGTTTGTTTGGGTTAGATGGCAAGCCTGAAAACTTAAAAGTGTACTGGCAATCAAATACCAAATTAATTGTTGCGAATTTTCCAATTGAAAACTTGCTCAGGTTTAACAATGATAACTTTGCTGGTGCATGGATAGAATTACGACCAAGTGAGCACAACAAGCAGCTAAATCAAAATGAATAGAACAGAAGCACTCCAACAAATAATTACTTTTGGCAAGCAGCGAGATGAAGCTTTTACCAAGCTAGTGAAGTGTCGCTATGATAGTGATATAGAGCACTTTGTCCTCGAACATAAAATATTGGCCGATGTCTTAGCTATGTATATTAACGGCTCTATTTCTGGGGACGACCTTGAAGAGTGGGCTAATTTTGTTGAGTGTCGTGATGATATCAACTATCTTGCTGTTGAAGATTATATCTACGCCTTAGCCAATCCTGAAATTATGGGTGATATCTCTCAAGCTAAAATTAACCAAATGTTGGTCGTACTAAAAGAGCATTTATGAAAATTGAAGTATTAGAAAATCCAGAACAAGCATTGATTGACTTTCTCAGTGCAAGAATTGCTGAATTTAATTGGCAGCACTGGGAAGTAAGTGAAAGGCTTCCTTTAGCAATTCAAGTAAAGTCAGACAAAGGCGAGGTTATCGCAGGCTCTGCTGGTCGTACTTTTGGTGATTGGTTGTTGATTGATACTTTATGGGTATCAGAGGAGTTACGAGGTCAAAATATTGGTAACGATATACTGGCAAAAATGGAAGATACGGCTAAAAAGCGTGGCTGTAATAAATGCCTTTTAGATACTTTAAATTTTCAAGCTATGCCATTTTACCAAGCGCGCGGCTATAAAACTCAATGGGTACAAAAAGGCTATCCGAAATCCGGCTGCAAATACTTTATGGTTAAAGATTTATAAGTTTAATTGCCTAATATCTCATCCATAACCCAACTGGTATGCAAAGCAGAATTCCCCGTTGATGGATGTTGCACATTGTTTACTAAGTGCTGATAAATATTACCAACATGGTTAAGCTGAATATTTTCAGGGTTGTCAATCGTGAAGGTTTGCTGTTTATCACCTTGGCTTAATACCACAGGTACTTCGTCAAACACTGAGAACTTTAATTCCCCTTCACTACCAATAATGCTAACCGTGTCTTGTCTTGATGCACCACCAAAGTTCCAGCTACCCACACCGGTTACGCCAGTGTTATGAAGCCAACATGCACTTACAGCATCAGCAGCAGAATACAAGCCTTGCTGATTACTTACGATACCTTTAGCTTGTTGGAAGTCGCCCAGTAAAAATGAAAACAAATCTAAACCATGACTGGCTAAGTCGTCAAAATAGCCTCCTGGAGCAATCGTTTTATCTGTGCGCCAGTTATATTCACCCGAGGTATCTAACGAATTGGCAGGTTTACTTAAGTGCCAACTGATATGCCTAACTTGACCAATAGCACCAGATTCTAATAAAGATTTTACTTTATTAAAACGAGGTAAAGAACGACGATAATAAGCAACAAATAGCGGGGTATTAGCTTCTTCAAAAGCTTGTACTATAGCCAAGCTTTCTTGGTAACTTGGCGCTAAAGGCTTTTCAATACAACAAGGTTTTCCAGCAGCTGCCACTAATAAAGCATAATGTTTATGGCTATCAGGTGGCGTAGCAATATAAACAGCATCAATAGTATCGTCATTGATAATCTCTTCGGCATTATCACTGCAGCGAGCCACTTGGTGACGTTTTGCGTAATCTTGCGCAAGCATTAGATCACGCCGCATTACAGCAGAAAGCTCAAAGCCGGCAGTTTTTTGGTAGGCGGGACCACTCTTAACTTCCGTTACCGCGCCACAACCGATTATGCCCCAACGAATGGGTTTTGAAATATTTTTACTATCCAAGGTGCTTTTCTCGTAGTGAGTTTTCAGGGTAGATGCTCAACATTTACCCTGAAATTTTCATGACTTTACAGCTGATAGTTTGTTATAAGCCACAGTAACTATCAAGTTTAGGTTGCCAGTGCGGCACAGTATCTTGCTGAGCAACTTTATTTGCACGTAATTTTATCACTTCATTAAGCACAGCTTGGTGAGATAGATTCTGCTCGGCATTAAAATATACCCAATCAACTTCTTGATGGTATTGGCGCATTTGTGTACTTTCAACAATTTGCTCTGGAATAAACCACAAATTAAAATTCACCGACATAGCAACTTCAGGGTAGACATCTTTGCCGTGAGTTGAGAATAAGTGACCATTAATATAGTACTTAATTTCATTATCAAACACCTGTAATACCAGCGTATTCCAGCCTTGCAAACTTTTAACGTAAGTATCAAAGGCATTTACCTTTGTCCAAGGCTCAAGCTGAAAAGTTTCCCACGAGGTTGAGAAAAGCACATTTTCCTTTTCTCCCCAGCCGCCGTTGGCTAAGTATTCAAAATCCATTTCACTGTAATTTTTATCCATTGGCGCTTCAAGTGGGCTGATAGTATAAAAAGTTTCAACAATACCATCACCATCAGGACCAAAATCAGGCTGGTCGTTAAAATAAACACGTGCGGCATAAGTACCTTCAAGGTACTTACGTTGGTGACAGATTTGCGTATGGCGGGTATTTTCAGCGCTGCCGTCAGTTTTCGACGTTAAGCGCATTACCGTATTTTGACTATTACCTTGATCTGGATGAAAGCTGATGCCTTCTGACCACCATGTTGCATTTTTGATGCCCGGATGACCGGTTTCGGTTCTAGGTACCCAGCCATTTTTTTGTGCGTCTGCTAACGTTTTATAGCTAAAGTCATCAAACATGACCTTGTTGCTAGATGCGTGAACTTGGCCAATGGGATTTAGGGTTAACGCCATTGCGCCAATAAGTAATCTTGGTAGTGCTAAGGAGAGCTTCATTATTATTTAATTCCTGTCTAATAAACAAATGTTGTTGTCAGCTATTTTTGAGCTGCAAACAATTGAACATTTGGTTAGTAGATTTACCAATTAAATAATATTAAAGATGCGGTTTTTCGTTATTAAATTATATTAAAGCCTGTAATTTATAGGGCTACAGGCTTACTTATATTTATTAAAAGCTTTAGTTTAAATAGCTACAACAATAATCAACTAAGGTTTTTGCTTTAATTTCAAAGGCACTATTGGCTTCAACTTCAAAAGATTGTCCGCCACTAATACTTTGCCATTCGTTTGCACCTGCTAATAAGATTTCACACTCACCAGCGGTGATTTCCATCAGTTCTTTTTCATTAGTGCCAAACTTATAATCACCCGGCATCATAATACCTAAGGTTTTAAAACTGCCATCGTCAAAAGAAACTTTGCGGCTAGTGACTTTGCCATCAAAGTAAACATTGGCGGCTTTAGTAACAGTAACTTGTTTGAATTCAGACATTATTTTTTCCTCAAATACTTTTTCTCAGAAATAAAAAAGGGAAGCCATTAACTATTTAGGTAATGGCTTCCCGATTAAGTTATTACGGGAATGACAACATCACAGTTGTCACCCTCATCGCTAATTTATTGTGCGCTAGCAATTTTTTTCATGTCGGTCATGTAACCGCGAAGTTCTTTACCAATCACTTCAACACCGTGGCTGCGGATTGCTTCGTTTACTTCGATTAAACGTGCGTTATCAACATTGTTTGAGCTATCTTTCAAGCCTTCGCCTAATTGCTCTAATGTTAAGTTACTTGCGTACTCTTCTAATAGAGGTACCGCTGCATGGGTAAATAAGTAGTTACCGTATTCTGCAGTATCTGAAATTACTACGTTCATTTCGTATAACTTGTTACGTGCAATACAGTTAGCAATTAGTGGTGTCTCATGAAGTGACTCATAATAAGCAGACTCTTCGATGATGCCTGAGTCAACCATTGCGTCAAACGCAAGCTCAACACCCGCTTTGATCATAGCAACAACAAAAATACCTTTATCGTAGTACTCTTGCTCTGTTATTTCTGTGTCGCAATCTGCCGCTAATTCAAATGAAGTTTCAGCAGTTTCAGCGCGCCATGTTAGCAAGTTAACATCATCATTTGCCCAATCTGCCATCATGGTTTCAGAGAAGCGACCTTCAATGATGTCATCCATATGTTTTTGGAATAATGGGCGTAAAATTTCCTTTAACTCAACAGACATATCAAACGCTTTGATTTTCGCAGGGTTTGATAAACGGTCCATCATATTAGTGATACCGCCATGCTTAAGACCTTCAGTCGTGGTCTCTAAGCCATATTGTAGTAATTTACGAGCATATGCTGCGTCCATGCCTTGAGCAACTAATTGCTTGTGACCTAGTACAGCAGCTGTTTGCAACATACCACAAAGGATTGTTTGCTCACCCATTAAGTCAGACTTAACTTCAGCGATAAATGATGATTGAAGAACACCCGCTCTGTCACCACCTGTTGCACTTGCGTATGCTTTAGCAATGGCTAAACCGTTACCTTGTGGGTCGTTTTCAGGGTGAACTGCGATTAGTGTTGGAACACCAAAACCACGTTTGTATTCTTCACGTACTTCAGTACCAGGACACTTAGGTGCAACCATAACAACTGTGATGTCTGGGCGAATTTGCATGCCTTCTTCAACAATGTTGAAACCATGTGAGTAAGAAAGCGTAGCGCCTTGCTTCATAAGTGGCATTACTGCAGTAACCGCAGAAGTATGCTGCTTATCAGGCGTTAAGTTTAAAACTAAATCTGCTTGAGGAATTAACTCTTGGTAGTTACCAACAGTAAAACCGTTTTCAGTAGCCCACTGCCAAGATTGACGTTTCTCAGCGATTGCTGCATCACGCAAAGCGTAAGAAATATTTAAACCAGAATCGCGCATGTTTAAACCTTGGTTTAAACCTTGAGCACCACAACCTACGATAACAATGTTCCAATCTTTGATGAAGTTACAGCCATCGCTGAATTCTTCACGCTTCATAAAACGACATTGACCTAATTGGCCTAACTTTTCACGTAAGCTTAAAGTATTAAAATAATTGCTCATGATATTTCCTTTGAAATAGATTCTGAATTTAGTGCTATTACCATTTGGTAAAAGTAATTAATGAAGTCAGTTTTTCTGACGATGCTTTTCATATGGTAAGCAGTCTACCCTAGCCTTCTTGTTGCAAAAAGTGATATATTCGCACCGTTACGTTGCGTTTTTTGCAACGACACGATATATCTCCCAAGTAACTTGGCTTGTTGATGATAAAAAGCTAGCTTCTCAAGCATGGATGCTTGTGTAGAGCCCCAAGGAAGGGTTTACGCGTCTAGCTTGTTTACTCAACAAGTTAAGTTCACTATCAACAAAATATTTGGAGCTGTTCATGGATCAAAAAGCATTAGCAATGTTTGCCCATTTGAGTCAAAGCTTGCATTTTGGCAAAACTGCACAAGCTCATCACATTAGTCCTTCCACGTTGAGTCGAGCAATTCAGCGCCTTGAAGATGAGGTAGGCAGTGAATTATTGCATCGAGATAATCGCACTGTGGTGCTAACCGATGCGGGTAAAAAATTTAAATTGTATGCCGAGCAGCAACTTGAACACTGGCAAAGCTTTAAGCAATCACTCGACCAGAAACACACGGCGTTAACTGGAAAACTTCATATTTATTGCTCGGTAACCGCCGCCTATAGTCACTTACCACCTTTGCTAGAGCGCTTTCGAGTATTGCATCCGTTAGTTGAGATCATGTTAACCACAGGTGATGCCGCCGATGCGTTAGAGCAAGTACAAAACAAGTCAGTTGATTTTGCTATTGCCGCTAACCCTGAAAGCTTGCCGCGTAGTGTCTATTTTCATCACTTAGATACCATTGCTCTTGCGGTTATTGCGCCAACCATGAGCTGTAACGTACAACTGCAACTTAGTGAAAAAGTACTCGCTTGGTCTGAAATCCCAATAATTTTGCCTGAGCACGGTGCTGCCCGTAAACGATTTGAACCTTGGTATCGTAAAAAACAGCAAGGAAAACCTAATATTTACGCCACGGTTTCAGGCCATGAAGCCTTAGTGAGTATGGTCGCGTTAGGCTGTGGTGTTGGCATTGTTCCGCAGGTGGTCGTTGATAATAGTCCGGTAAAAGACAGAGTCAGAAACCTAGCTAACGTCGGTGAAATCGAACCTTTTGAATTAGGGGTTTGTTGTTTGAATCAATCAAAAGCTCAACCACTAATCAAAGCCTTTTTCGATTCAATTCTGGATACTGGCGTCGATTCAACGTCAGCTTAAATTGGGCTCAGCTCATCCCAAGTTATACCGCAACAGCAGAAGTTAAGTGGCGTAGCAGTCTGTCCATGGCACGGTAAGATAACGCTTCAACAAGATGATTATGCTGAATGCTTTCTTGCTGCTCAATGTCAGCGAGAGTTCGGGCAATTTTTAAAATTTTATGATGGGCTCTAGTTGATAAACCTAACTTTTCCACCGCCAACTCTAAAAATTCATTATCTTCAAGACTTAAGGCACAATGCTGTTTCAGCGCTTTGCTATCCAGATGGGCATTGGCCTTACCTTGTCGTTGCAGTTGAATTGCACGACATGTTTGAACACGTTGCTGTACTTGCTCGCTGGTTTCATTGTCCTGAGTATCACTTGCCCAAGTACCTCGGGGTAACCGAGCCACTTCAATTTGAATATCGATACGATCAAGAAACGGCCCAGATAAACGATTCAAATAACGCAGTACTTGCTCTGGTGTACTGCGTTTATCGTTATAAAATCCAGTTGGACTAGGATTCATTGCTGCAATAAGTTGAAATCTCGCAGGGAAACATTGCTTGTGCAAAGCGCGTGAAATGGTGACTTCACCTGATTCCATTGGCTCACGTAACACGTCTAAAACTTTTCGCTCAAACTCCGGCAACTCATCCAAAAACAGTACGCCATTATGCGCTAACGATATTTCACCGGGCTTAGGCTGGCTGCCACCACCGACGAGTGCTGCAGACGAAGCGGTGTGGTGCGGCGCGCGAAATGGGCGAGTAAACCAAGATTTACCGGTAATTTCTTGATGACTAATCGATTGAATGGCGGCAACTTGCAGTGCCTCATCCTCATTCATCGGTGGTAAAATGCCTGCTAAGCGGCTAGCTAACATGGTTTTTCCGGTACCGGGAGGGCCAATAAAAAGTAAATTATGACCACCACTGGCGGCAATTTCTAACGCTCGCTTTGCCATTGGCTGACCAATGACATCACTAATATCTAAACTCAGTTCAGGAAACACTTCAACGGAGCGCTGCTCTTCTACTAGCGGTAATTTTTGCTGACCAGAAAAGTGGGGAAACAGCTGTGTTAGGTGATTAATGCCCAAAATATTTGCTTGCTTGACCCAACTGGCCTGCTCGGTATTTTGTATCGGTAACACCAAAATACGTTCACTTTGGCTGCTCGCCACCGCTACAGGGATCTCGCCAACAATCGGTCGTAACTCTCCCGAAAGCGCTAATTCACCGGCAAATTCATAGTGTGATAAATCAACCGGCGGCAACTGTTCTGACGCGGCAAGAATACCAATGGCGATTGGTAAATCGAATCGCCCGCCTTCTTTGGGTAAGTCGGCAGGTGCTAAGTTGATAGTGATTCGCTTGGCAGGAAATTCATAACCGCAGTTAATTATTGCACTGCGTACCCTGTCTTTTGCTTCTTTCACTGACGTCTCAGGTAAACCTACGATATGAAACGCGGGCAGTCCGTTAGCTAGGTGAACTTCAACGGTAACCAAGGGAGATTCAAGCCCAACACGAGCTCGACTGTAAACACATGAAAGTGACATAAAAATTCCATTTTAATGATTCCTTTTTTCCAGTGTAGTTCAAATTTTAATGAATAGGTTTATTCCCTTATCTGATTTCGCCAACAAAAAAGCTATAACAAAAAACCTTGCACATATGATTAGAGCTATGGTACTAATTTAATAAGGAAGCGAGATTGAACATAAAAAATACAACAATAGTTCTCCGCCCAACAAACAAGCAAAGAGATAAAATGCATAAAATTAACTCAATTATTATTAACCTTCTCGTCGTGGTGATTATTAAATCATCTCGAGGGTTTTGTTGAGCTAAAGAAAAGCAGTCAAACAAATAACAAACCCTCGCTTCGAAAGAACCGAGGGTTTTCTTTTTAGCAAAAAAAGAAAATGCTAAAAAAATTGAATTTAACCCGATAACAATTGGAATTATCATGAGCGAGAATAAAGTGCTAACAGGCGGTGGATTATTATTTGAAGTGCTGCAAGAACACGGTGTACAGCATGTCTTTGGTTACCCCGGCGGCGCAATAATGCCAATTTACGACGCTTTATATGATAGTGACGTTCAGCATTTTTTATGTCGACATGAACAGGGCGCGGCATTTTCAGCTGTTGGTTATGCACGTGCGGCCGGTAAAGTTGGGGTATGTTTGGCCACTTCAGGCCCTGGTGCTACTAACTTAATCACTGGTCTTGCTGACGCGTTGGCTGATTCCATTCCTGTTGTCGCGATTACCGGTCAAGTACCAACGGCAGCAATGGGTAGTGATGCTTTCCAAGAAATCGATATCTTTGGTTTATCTCTTGCTTGTACTAAACACTCTTTCCAAGTAACCGATATCAATGACTTAGAAAAAGTATTGCATCAAGCGTTTGAAATTGCTCTTGAAGGTCGCCATGGTCCAGTACTGGTTGATATTCCAAAAGACGTGCAGTTAGCTGAAGTGACTGAGCGTTTAGATAAGTTATCTCACTTAAAAAACAAGGTTAAATTACCTTTAGCAGATATCAGTAAAGCATTAGATTTATTAACCCATGCTAAACAGCCAATTTTATATGTTGGCGGTGGTGTTGGTATGGCTAATGCCATTGAAGAAGTTAGAAACTTTGCCGAACAAACCGGTATGCCAAGTGTTTCAACATTGAAAGGTTTGGGCGCTATTAACCCTGATAATGAAAACTATCTTGGTATGCTAGGTATGCACGGCACTAAAACGGCCAACCTTGCTGTACAGAACAGTGATTTATTAGTGGTAGTTGGTGCCCGATTCGATGACCGTGTAACCGGTAAACTAGATGAATTTGCCCCTAATGCTAGAGTCATCCATTTTGATATTGACACCGCTGAGATTAATAAGCGCCGAGCAGCAGATGCTGCCATTTTGGGCGATCTTAAGGGCAACTTACCGCTATTATCGATGGAGTTATCCATTTCAGCTTGGCAAGAAGAATTGCAGCAAATGCAAAAAGATTTCGGCTGGCGTTATGATCACCCAGGCGAAAACATTTTTGCACCGGCAGTATTAAAAACCGTTAGCGATTTAATGCCTGATAATACTTGTGTCACTACCGATGTAGGCCAACATCAAATGTGGGCTGCTCAACATATGAGTTTTGACGATCCAAGTAACTTTTTAACCAGTGGTGGTATGGGTACCATGGGCTTTGGTTTGCCAGCCGCGATTGGCGCACAAATATCTCGCCCTCATGACACAGTAATTGCGGTTTCAGGTGATGGCTCAATCATGATGAATGTTCAGGAGCTAGCCACTATTAAGCGCTATCAAGTTCCAGTGAAAATCGTGCTTATCGATAACGCAAAATTAGGTATGGTTCGTCAATGGCAAGACCTATTTTTTGACGGTAGATTAAGCGAAACTGATTTAGCCGATAACCCAGACTTTGTTATGTTATCGCAGGCGTTCGATATAAAATCGCAGACGATCTCTAAAAAATCGCAAGTGAAAGCTGCCGTTGAAGAGATGTTAGATCATGATGGCCCTTACCTTTTACGCGTACAAATAGACGCCAAAGAAAATGTTTGGCCTTTAGTTCCGCCAAATACCGCAAACGATAAAATGATGGAGAATGTTTAATATGAGTACCGCTAATTTAAATAAGTATCAATTAATCATTATGGCTGATGATAAACAGGTTGTACTCGAGCGTATTTTACAAGTAACTCGCTATCGTGGCTTCTTAATCAACGGTATGAACGCTGAGGTCAACACTGGTAATAATGTCGCGACAATTACCATGACGGTAAGTAGTGAGCGCCCTATTTCTTTATTGATTGATCAAATAAACAAATTGATCGACATCAAGGGTGTCAGAGTAGACAATAGTGCTGTAAATAATAAGCAGCAGACTGCTTAAACAACAAGCAAAATTATTTGCCGAAAACAATAAAATTTAACCTTACGTGTATTAATCTTGTTCGGAGCTATAGCTCGGGGCATTTTAAACAATGCAAGGTAACAAAAAATTAGGAAAGAAAATGGCTAAAGTACACGCAGAACAAATTTGGTTTAATGGTGAACTCATGCCGTGGCAAAATGCTACGGTTCACGTAATGAGTCATGCACTTCATTACGGTTCATCTGTTTTTGAAGGCATCCGTGCTTATGAAACACACAAAGGTACTTGTATCTTCCGTTTAGAAGAACACATCAAGCGCTTATTCGATTCAGCTAAGATTTATCGAATGAACATCCCATACACGCAAGAAGAAGTGGTTCAAGCTTGTAAAGATGCAGTTACTCAAAACGGTTTAAAATCAGCTTACCTTCGCCCACTAGCGTTTTTAGGTGATATTGGTATGGGTCTTCGTCCACCTACAGATGCCAAAGCTGATCTTATGATTGCTGCATTTAGCTGGGAAGCCTACTTAGGTGCTGATGCTATTGAAAATGGTGTTGAAGTTGGGGTTTCTAGTTGGAACCGTTTAGCACCAAATACTATGCCTACTGCAGCAAAAGCCGGTGGTAACTACTTATCATCACAACTAATTTCTTCAGAAGCTGCTCGTCATGGTTATACCGAAGGTATCGCACTTGATGTAAATAACATGGTAAGTGAAGGCGCTGGTCAAAACTTATTTTTAGTACGTAACAATGTTATTTATACACCACCAGGTACGGCTTCTATTCTGCAAGGTCTAACGCGTGATGCTGTTTTCTATTTAGCGGATCAATTAGGTTATGAAGTTCGTGAAGAGTCTATTTCTCGTGAAGCGTTATATCTTGCCGATGAATTCTTCATGTGTGGTACTGCCACTGAAGTTGTGCCAGTTAAATCAGTAGATGGTTTACCTGTTGGTACTGGTTCTCGGGGCCCAATTACTAAAGCATTGCAAGAAGCCTTTTTCGGCATCTTTGATGGTACCACCACAGTACCAGAAAACTGGTTAGACCCAGTAAAATAGGTAGTAACTACTCAACTCTTTGTCATTTGCTACTGTAACTGCATCGGAAATACTCACTTATACTTATAAGCTCCGTGTTTCCTCTTTGTTACAGTACCAACTGACTTGAAGTTAAGCAGCCACATCATAAGCTCTTAAAAATTAAGAGCCTTATTTTAAAAGTTCATTTAGCTACAAAAGTACAAAGTGAGCTTTCAAAATAAGCATTCAAACATCAACACCTATCGGAATTAAAATCATGCCTAAATTAAGATCTGCAACTTCTACCCAAGGCCGTAATATGGCTGGTGCTCGTGCTCTTTGGCGCGCTACAGGCATGACAGATGGTGACTTTGGTAAGCCAATTGTTGCCGTTGTTAACTCGTTTACCCAATTTGTACCGGGTCACGTGCATTTAAAAGATATGGGACAACTGGTCGCTGGTGCGATTGAAGAGGCCGGTGGTGTTGCCAAAGAATTCAATACCATTGCCGTTGATGACGGTATTGCTATGGGTCATTCAGGCATGCTGTATAGCTTACCATCACGTGATTTAATTGCGGATTCGGTTGAGTATATGGTTAATGCACATTGTGCTGATGCAATGGTTTGTATCTCTAACTGTGACAAAATCACCCCGGGCATGTTAATGGCAGCAATGCGCTTAAACATTCCAGTTATTTTTGTTTCAGGTGGCCCGATGGAAGCCGGAAAAACCAAGCTTTCAGACCAAATTATTAAGCTTGATTTAGTTGATGCCATGATTCAAGGTGCGGATCCTACCGTTTCTGACGAGCAAAGTGATCAAGTTGAACGCTCTGCCTGTCCAACCTGTGGCTCATGTTCAGGCATGTTCACCGCTAACTCGATGAACTGTTTAGCAGAAGCACTTGGTTTAGCTTTACCTGGCAATGGTTCAATGCTTGCTACGCACGCAGACCGCGAACAGTTATTCTTAAATGCCGGTAAAGAAATAGTTAAATTAACCAAACGTTATTATCAAGATAATGATGAAAGTGCCTTGCCACGTAATATCGCTAGCAAAGAAGCGTTACACAATGCCATGTGTTTAGATATTGCCATGGGTGGTTCAACCAATACTATCTTGCATTTACTTGCCACTGCGCAAGAAGCTGAAATAGATTACACCATGGAGGACATGGATAAATTATCACGCATCGTGCCGCAACTTTGTAAAGTTGCACCTTCGACACCTGATTATCATATGGAAGATGTGCATCGTGCTGGTGGTGTTATCGGTATTTTAGGTGAGTTAGCCCGTGCTAACTTATTAAACACTGATGTGCCGAATGTATTAGGAACAACTCTAGCTGATGTTATTGCTAAATATGATATTACGATAACAGAAGACGAAGACGTTAAAAAATTCTACCGTGCTGGCCCTGCCGGTATTCGTACTACTAAAGCATTCAGCCAGGATTGTCGTTGGGATACGTTAGATGACGACCGTGCAAATGGTTGTATTCGTTCAATCGACAACGCCTTCTCAACCGAAGGTGGTTTAGCGGTACTTTCAGGTAATATCGCTGTAGATGGCTGTGTAGTTAAAACCGCGGGTGTCAGTGATGATAACTTAACCTTTACTGGTCCTGCGCATGTTTTTGAAAGCCAAGATGATGCCGTAGCTGGAATTTTAGATGGCAAAGTCGTTGCCGGTGAAGTTGTAGTAATTCGTTATGAAGGCCCTAAAGGCGGTCCAGGTATGCAAGAAATGCTGTACCCAACGACTTACCTTAAATCTATGGGTTTAGGCAAAGCTTGTGCATTATTAACTGATGGTCGCTTCTCTGGTGGTACTTCAGGTTTATCTATTGGTCATGTTTCACCAGAAGCTGGCAGTGGCGGTACTATCGCATTAGTTGAGCAAGGCGATATTATTCATATTGATATTCCAACCCGTGCTATTTCTTTGCAAGTATCTGATGAAGTGTTAAATCAACGTCGTGATGCCATGAATGCGAAAGGGAAAGAAGCTTGGCAGCCAGCGGATCGTATTCGTCCAATTAGCTATGCATTGAAAAACTATGCAATGTTAGCCACCAGTGCCGATAAAGGCGCGGTACGTAACAGAGACTTATTAGACGGCGTAGTCGATAAGTAACACTGAAAAAACGACTAGCTTTTATATTGTCATTCCCGAATGCTCTTATCGGACGTAGCATGGATGCTACTTATGAGTGAATGCAGGATGCACATTCTCAGGAATCCAGCTTTTAGTAAATGGATGCTCGACAAGAAATCTCGAGCATGACGATTTCAAGCATAGCAGTAGATTTACACAAAACTAGGCAATATCATGACAGAACCACAAGTATCAAGCGCTGAAAAAGCAAGCACTCAAGCAACACAATTAGATTACTTAAGACGAATTCTGTTAGCACCAATTTATGATGTTGTCGTTGAAACTGAGTTAACCCATTTAACCAAATTATCAACTCGTTTAAATAACCAAATTTATTTGAAACGTGAAGATCAACAACCGGTTCATTCTTTCAAACTTCGTGGTGCTTACAACAAACTAAATAGCCTCACTGAAGAGCAATGTATTCATGGAGTAATTGCCGCTTCAGCTGGCAATCATGCGCAAGGTTTAGCGCTTGCCGCAAATAAGCTAGGCATCAAAGCGACTATCGTGATGCCAAAAACCACACCAGATATTAAAGTTGATAATGTCAGACGATTTGGTGGCGAAGTACGCCTAGTTGGCAACAGCTTCAATGAAGCACAAACTGCTTCAGTGGAATATGCTAAAGCCGAAAACAAAACCCTAATACACCCTTTTGATGATGTTGATATTATTGCTGGCCAAGGAACCGTTGCTAAAGAGTTATTGCAGCAACTCCCTAATGCTGATGTGGTATTTATCCCTGTTGGTGGTGGTGGTTTGCTCGCTGGTATGGCCGTTTATTTAAAACAGCTAAGTCCGCGGACCAAAATCATTGGTGTTGAAGCCGAAGACTCAGCCTGTTTAAAAGCCGCATTAGCCGCAGGAAAACCTGTAGATCTTGAGCAAGTGGGTTTATTCGCCGATGGTGTCGCCGTTAAGCGTATTGGTGAGAATACCTTTGACATAATCAAACATTGCTGTGATGAAGTGATTACAGTCTCAACCGATGAGATCTGTGCCTCAATTAAAGATATTTTTGAGCAAACTCGTGTTATCGCTGAGCCGGCTGGTGCATTATCACTCGCTGGTTTGCAGAAATATACCGAGACCAGTAAAGGTGGCGAGTCATTAGCCGCGATACTTTCTGGTGCAAACATGAATTTTCATAGCTTGCGTTATGTTTCTGAGCGCTGTGAGTTAGGCGAGAAAAAAGAAGCCATTTTAGCAGTGACAATTCCTGAAGAAAAAGGCAGTTTTAAACGTTTTTGCCAAGCAATAGGCAACCGCGCTATTACTGAGTTTAATTATCGCTATTCAGGTAAACCGAGTGCAGAAATTTTTGTTGGTGTGCGTTTAGGCGGCAGTGTGCAAGAGCGACAGCAATTATTACAAGGCTTAGTAAGTGCTAACTATAAAGTGAGAGACTTTACTGATAATGAGTTAGCCAAACTACATGTTCGGTATATGATTGGCGGTAAATGTGCTAATTCCGCAGCTAACAACAATGATGCAAAGAATGATGAGCGTTTATTTAGTTTTGAATTTCCTGAGCATCCAGGCGCGTTAGAGAAATTCTTAGCGGCGATGGGTGAGCATTGGAATATCACCCTATTCCATTACCGAAATCATGGTGCCGCTTTTGGCCAAGTACTCGCTGGTTTTGATTTAGATAAAAATCAACAAAGTGAGTTTTTTCAACATCTTGATGCGCTGGGTTATCAATGGCAAGAAGAAACCGAAAACCTCGCTTATCAAACCTTTTTGAATTAACTTAATTCATTTTCTTTTTCTCTTAAGCATACGCTGATAAAACAAAAGCCTTGACATATTATGTCAAGGCTTTATTGTTATTAACACTCTTGTTACAAAAAAAATCTCTATAAAAGTAACAATATAAATAACAAAAGCTAATCGCAAACAAGAAGGAAATATTATGCTTAAAAATGGATTAACAAAAAGTTCTGTTAACGTAGACACTGCACAAGCATCAAAACACCTAGGAAAAATTGCCGTTGCTGCGATTTCTGCCGCAGTATTATGGCAGGTATTTTACACCATAGATGAAGGCCATGTCGGCATTGTCAAACGCTTTGGTGAAGCGACCACTCAAGTAAACCCAGGCTTGCACACTAAGGTGCCTTTTGCTGATGGTATTGAAGAGTTAGAAATTCGTACCCGTAAAAACTCTGAGAACCTAAAAGCTTCTACGTTTGAGCAAATGCCGGTACAAGCAGAGGTATCAGTTAACTGGACGGTTATTCGTGCAGAGGCTTTTAATCTTTACAAAGGCTATGGCGGCTTAGATCAGTTTGAAAACCGAATACTAGATCCGCGCCTACGTTCAGCAACTAAAGATGCCTTAGCGCGTTTTAAAGCCGAGCAGATCATTCAAAACCGTGGTCAAGTTATTCAAAAAATAGAAGAAACATTATTATCAGCTATGGCTGAATTTCCAGTGAAGCTTGATAGTGTACAAATTGAAAACTTAATCCTGCCACAGAAATATTTGCAAAGTATTGAAACTAAGCAAACTGAGAAAAACTTAGCAGCCGCAGAGAAACATCGTTTAGAGCGTCAAAAATTAGAAGCGCAACGTGAAGTAAACACCGCCGAAGCGAAACGTGATGCCGAGAAAGCCCGCGCTGATGGTAGTGCTTATGCAATTGAGATTGAAGCAAAAGCAGAAGCAGAAGCAATATTGGTTAAAGGTTTAGCAGAAGCTGAAGCGATGAAGAAAAAAGCCGATGCCATTAAAGCGAATGCAACACTCGTCGATTATGTAAAAGCACAACAATGGGATGGCAAATTACCAACAACGGTAATGGGTGGCAACCAAGACGTGCTATGGAATATGAAAGAGAAGTAACCTAAAAAGGATTGATTGAGCCTTAGGGGGCTCAATCAATAAATATTTCATCGAGACGATAATAAGATAACCCAGACGACGGTTGCTGACTAACCGTAAGCATTTTTGCTGCGACTTGCTCACCAGTTATCGGACGATAGCGTCGTAATCCGGGAATAATACATAAAACTGGCATTAACCAAGCAGCTAGCTTTTCACCCAATCGAAAACTTGCTCGCGCGCCAATCAAGAGTGAAGGTTGAAAGATAGATATCTGCTTAAAGGGCAATTTCTTAACCTGCTCTTCTAATTCTCCCTTCATCTTTAAATAGCTGCTACGACTTGATGAATTGGCCCCGCTAGAAGACACTAATAAATAATGCTCTACGCCATGCTCTACAGCTAACTGAGCTGCTTTTAGTTGATAATTTACATCTACTTTTCGTTGCGCTTCAACGCTGCCTGCTTGCTTGAGGGTTGTGCCAAGACAAGAAAAGAAGAGGTCTGCATTAAACAAGTGCGCATATTGATCTAAACGCTCAAAGTCTATGACCTGATTATTCACTTTTGCTGAATCATAAACCTCACTTCGGCGCGTTAAAGTAACGATTTTGCTAATATGTTCAGCTTTAGTTAACTGCTTAACTAAAGCCTTACCCACCAGACCCGTTGCACCAATAACAATGGCTACTTGGCTCATAATGTCCCTTAAAGAAATACGTTATTTGAAAAATAGCCTACATAAAGATGGCTGAGTTTACTGAGCAGCATCCATTTTCTTAAGCGAACGCAAAAACAAGCCAATGCCGCCCATAGCAAGCACTAAAATAACAATCAAGTCAAAAGACGTCATGGTTCTCATGCTAAAGCGAATTGAAGAAATAACGCCGAAGATTAAACCGGTAAGCGAGCCTAATGCCAGTAACCAACCTAAAGGATTTTTACTATTATAAAAAATAATGCCGACACCAAACATAAATGGGATCATCACCATGCCACTAGTAATACTGTAGTTACCACCCATGGCTGAGAAACCATATAAACGCATACCCATGCCAAAACTTGAACTAACTGTGATGGCATTTAGCAATAAATAAAAACCACCGCACATCATAATTAAGCCAATAAAAAACTGTCCAAGGCCACCCGATGTTCCACCTGCACCACGCATAAAATCAATCCTTATTATTTGTATTATTATCTCTGAACAAGAGTCTTCTGCTAAAAACTAAGCAAGTAGCGCTGTCTTATTCAACTGCCTGATATACACCCTACAAACTATTCAACCTTGTCAAAAAGACTTAGTCATATGCATTGTAGTGACAATTAAATCAGTGCACTTAATGTTACGCTCAAGCTACACCTTGAGACATAATATGTCAAAGACTATCATTTAATAGTCAAGTGTGGTGACTGTAGAATAAAAGTCGTTTTCTCTTAGGTGTGATAGATAAACTGTGAAGCAATAGAGCAACTAGTAAACGCCATAGCGAGCTAAAATCGTTTTGAACTCCCCACTTCGTTTTACCTCACGTAAACAAGCATCCATTTTAGTTAAAAACTCTTTTGGGTTTTTAATGTTTTTTGAACGCTTCGAAACTGTGATGTAATACGCTTTATTCTTAATGCTGTAGTCTAAAACTTTGATTTTGTCGGTAACACCTAGCTTTTTAGCTTGCCAGTAGAAGGTCTTTTTTGAGTCGGCCATGATTTCAAAGCGCGGGGTCTTGGCAAGCAATTGTGAAAACATGGCTTTTAATGAGTACCCGGTAACTACTTCACCGATTCTATCTTTATCTTTGATAATTTGTTCGAGTTCTGGTGTGTAGCTTAACCCCGCTAAATGCCCAATAACATATGGTTTTACATCGGTTAATTTATCTATTTTAATTTCACTGTTTTTTCTCACCATAAAGCCGTATTCAGAGTTGAATAAAACTTCTTTCCCGTAATAAAGGATTTCTTCTCTTTTTTCTTTATAAGAGTAAACCGTGATGTCAATTTCTCCCATCTTCATAAAATGATGAGTACGCTTAATGGGAAGTTCATTGAATGTGGCTTTATGCCCTATTCGCGGTAAACATAAAGTAATTATATCTTTCGCCAAACCAGAGCCTTCTTCAACAGCATTAATCATAAAATAGGGTGGCCAATGAATGTCATTGATGATGATTTTTTGAGTGGCATTTACCATGAAAAAAGGGAAATAGCATAAAAATAATGTTATTAATTTCATTATATCTCCCTCAAAAATATATGATAAATACTATCTCTTAGGTTTAGCAGAGCGCTTTTGATTAAGCAAAGTGAGAAGCTTGGTGATAATGCTAACTAAGCCAAACTCTGCTTCATATTTGTTGTTACATTCAATAAAGTAGCTATTGTTGCTAAATTCTTTTCCATAATGTTAGAATTAAAATACTTTATATTAGTAAGTAATTAACTAATATTATCTAACCAAACGTTAAGTGACGGTCGTGTCTAAATTTATAAATAAAACAGTGATGGTGATATTGCTTTGTTTGATCTTTATTGGTCAATCAATGGCATCTATGACTATGTTTTATGGCATGGCAAGTATGTCGACAATGAACGCCACATCATCAGTGACAGCTGCACATCAGCAAATGTCCGCAAGTGATGAGGGTATGGTAAGTAATTCAGATTGCCATACCGAAATGGTTAAATCGATAAATCACCACACCACAACTAGCGATGATTGTTGTGCACAAGAGTGTGATTGCTTAACTAATGGTTGTTCAACCGTTTCTGCATTCTTTGCTAGCACAAATTACAGCGCAGAAAGTGCAATTTCTAGTAAAATCACATCGAATCACTTTTTATTCTCAAGCCAAGCGCTAACCTCTCTCTACAGACCACCAATAATTAGCTAGCCCTAGCATTATTGTATCCATTTTTTGCTGTTCACCCAGCAACACACTTATTTTTATAAAATTTCTACCATACCTTTTGGTGTTATTAGCTATATTCCCTAGGAGGGAGTTATGTTTTTATTTTCTTTTCCAGCAAAAGCTTCGACTGCTATTGCCATTTTCAGCTGTTTATTTTTGTTGGCAGCTTGCTCAGAGCAAAATTCTAGTGAGAGCATTGCCAAGAAGCCTACAACTCAAAAAACCTCCGAAGCCGTTATTACAACGACAACTCAGTCAATCTCAACTTCAACTTCAACTTCAACTTCAACTTCAATTAATAGTAAAGTGCCATTACTTGAGGTTTATAAAAGCCCAACCTGTAGTTGCTGTGAAAAATGGATAGATCATATTGATCAACATGGTTTTGTTTCTAAAGCGCACAATCAGCATGACTTGTCAGCTTTTAAAAGCAACAAAGGCATCTCGCCACAATACCGCTCATGTCATACCGCTGTTTCAAAAGATGGTTATGTTTTTGAAGGGCATGTACCCGCGAAATTTATCCACCAATTTTTAGCTAATCCGCCAGCCAATACTATTGGCTTATCTGTTCCCGCCATGCCAGTAGGGACACCCGGAATGGAGGTTGGCGATAGGTTTATGCCTTACCAAGTCATTTTACTTAATACTGACGGTAGTTATGATATTTATGCTGAGCTAAATAGTTATCAGGAGCAATTCTAATGTCCCCTTTACCTTTAGCAAAACTGCTATCGCTAAGTTGTTTAATTACTTTTGCTCACACAGCTCACGCTGAGAATCAAAGTGCCTTGTGGTCGTTTCAGCAAACCGTTAAAACGGCTCAAAAGAATGACCCTTGGCTAGTGGGTAATAAACACCAGCAACAAGCGGTTGAATCGATGAGTCATGTGGCAAATAGCTTACCTGATCCTAAAATGTCACTCGCTATTGCGAACTTACCAACGGATGGCTTTGATTTCTCACAAGAGGGCATGACACAGTTTAAAGTGGGGATAAGTCAGATGTTTCCTCGTGGTGATAGCCAAGCGATTAAAAATCAGCAGTTACAAATTGAAAGTCAGGCCTATCCTTTTCAACGTGCTGACCGAGAAGCTAAAGTTGCTGTTACGGTTGGCAGTTTATGGCTAGACGCCTACCGAGTTCAGCAAAGTATTAGCTTAATTGAGCAAAACCGTTCGCTCTTCGAGCAATTAGCTGACGTTGCGCAAGCAAGTTACTCTTCAGCACTAGGTAAAACACGTCAACAAGATATTGTCCGTGCACAGTTAGAATTAACACGGCTTGATGATCGTCTTGATATATTAAACCAACAGAAAAATGCTTATTTAGGTCGCTTAGCCCAATGGCTATCAACCGCTTTTGGCAGTCGTGATCAGCAAGATACACTTAGCGCTATTAGCCAATTGCATAACATCCGTTTAACGGCGGAGCTTCCCAGCCTCGATTTGCTTAATCAGTCATTACTTGAAAATCAAAACCACATCGATATCGACCAGCTAGCAAAACACCTTGCTAAGCATCCTGCGGTTAGGGCGTTAGAGAAGAAAATATCGGCCACTAAAACTGGGGTTAACTTAGCTGAGCAGCAATACAAACCAGAATGGGGCGTTAATGCCAGTTATGGTTATCGCGATGATGATCCTATGGGTAATAGTCGTGCTGATTTTTTCTCAGTCGGGGTCACCTTTGATTTGCCATTATTTACTGAAAATCATCAAGATATGGCGGTTAAGTCGGCTGTTTCCAAAACAGAAGCCGTTAAAACAGAAAAGATTCTGTTACTACGTCAGTTGTTAGGTAGTTTCTCTAGCGCAAAAGCGCGCTTATTACGACTCCATCAGCGTAAATCTTTGTATAGTAATAAACTACTGCCACAAATTCATGATCAAGCAGAAGCCTATTTAACAGCTTACACCAATGACGATGGCGACTTTGCCGAAGTAGTTAGGTCACGTATTGCTGTTTTAAATGCTGAAATAGATCAATTGAAAATTAACGTTGATGAGCAAAAAATCAAACTAGAACTTAACTACTTGTTTGTTGGTGATATCAAACAAAATACTAGTGCGCTAAAGCACCAATATAGCAGCCAATTTAACCACCAGTATAATGCGGTTAAGCAGGGAGAATAATAATGTCATCACAAAGCATATCGCCTCAAGGCACGTCACCTAAAAGCAACTCAACCAAAAGCAAGTCGCCAATCTTTGGCTATTTAGCCAGTATTCTATTTGGTGCGGTTATTACCTTTACAATACTAAAATTACAACCTATTGAAACACTCCAAGATGAACAAGTAAGACAAGCTGAATCCGATAAACCACTTTACTGGGTTGCACCAATGGATGCGAATTACCGTCGAGATAAGCCCGGTAAGTCGCCTATGGGCATGGATTTAATACCTTATTACGGCAGTAACAATAATGCCGAATTTGATGAAGGTGCTGGCACTATAAAAATATCTGCCAATGTCATCAATAACTTAGGTGTACGGACTGTTAAAGCAAGTATCAATAATTTGCATACTAAAATAGCCACGGTTGGCTATGTGACTTACGATGAAGATAAATTAGTACATATTCACCCTCGTGTGCAAGGTTGGATCGAGAAGCTGTATGTCAAAGCTATTGGCGATCCGGTGAAAAAAGGCCAGCCACTTTATCAAATTTACTCACCAGAATTAGTCAATGCTCAAGAAGAGTTTTTATTAGCGCTAGACCGGAACAACAAACGTTTAATCTCTGCAGCCCAAAACCGCTTAGTTGCCCTGCAACTTCCAGTAAGAGTGATTAAACAGCTGCAAAAAACCCGCAAAGTTCAGCAGCATATTACCTTTTTCGCCCCACAAAATGGGGTTGTCGAAAACTTAAAAATTCGTGAAGGTTTTTTCGTTAAACCAGGCTCCACATTGATGTCTATTGGTGATTTGTCACAGGTTTGGGTCAAAGCAGAAGTCTTTGAACGTCAAGCTGGACAAGTATCCCAAGGCACCCCTGTTACTATGACCTTAGATTATTTGCCCGGCAAAGAGTGGCAAGGACATGTTGACTACGTCTACCCAACATTAGAAGCCAAGACTCGAACGGTGAAAGTTCGCTTACGATTTAGCAATGAAAGTGGTGAGTTTAAACCCAATATGTTTGCGCAAATCACTATTCACTCAAATAGTGATGAAAAAGCACTGCTTATTCCAAAAGAAGCGTTAATTCGTACCGGTAACCAAGACCGCGTTGTACTGGCACTGGGTGAAGGGAATTTCAAATCTGTCGAAGTAAAGGTTGGTCGTTTTGATAGTGAAAATGTCGAGATTTTGTCGGGTATAGAGGAAGGTGAAACTGTTGTCAGTTCTGCACAATTCTTACTGGATTCAGAATCAAGTAAAACCTCAGATTTTAAACGTATGAGCGCTGACCCCCACTCCACTGACAATAACAACACACAAGAAAATGCTGCTTCATCGGCAACAGTACATGGCACCGTTAGATCAGTGATGAGTGATCATCGCATGACCACGATTGATCGAGAGGCTATTGAAAAATGGGGCCGTGAGGCGGCAACTGTCGATTTCATCATCAATGAAAATGTAGATATCAGTATTTTCACTCCTGATGCCTATTTAATGTTTACCTTTGAAATTCATGACGGTGAATTTGTCATTGTCAGTGCAATGGAAATGTCTGCGGATATGGACCACAGCATGCATAATGCCATGCAAGGAGAGCAACAATGATCAGCGCCTTAATTCGCTGGTCAGTTGGCAATCGTTTCTTTGTCATTCTGGCCACCATGATACTTGTGGGTGTTGGCTTATACTCAGTAAAAAATACTCCAGTTGATGCCTTACCTGACTTATCTGATGTGCAAGTTATCATCAAAACTAGCTATCCCGGACAAGCACCACAAGTTGTTGAAGATCAGGTTACCTATCCCTTAACCACCGCAATGTTATCAGTGCCTGGCGCCGAAACGGTAAGGGGCTTTTCTTTTTTTGGTGATTCTTATGTTTATGTGATTTTTGATGAGAATACTGACCTTTATTGGGCTCGCTCGCGGGTTTTAGAATACCTTAGCCAAGTTGCTCCTAGCTTGCCTAATGATGCTAAGCCACAACTCGGCCCAGATGCCACCGGTGTTGGTTGGGTTTATTTGTACGCGCTGGTAGATAAAACCGGCCAACATGATTTAAGTCAGTTACGCAGTATTCAAGATTGGTTTTTAAAATATGAATTACAAACCGTAAAAGGGGTTTCAGAAGTCACAGCCCTCGGCGGTATGGTTAAACAATACCAAGTACAAGTTAATCCAGATAAGCTGCGCGCTTTTGGTATTCCGTTATCGCTGATCCAAACCGCTATCAAGCAAGGTAATCAAGAGATTGGTGCCTCGGTAGTTGAGATGGCAGAAGCTGAATATATGGTGCGTGCTACAGGCTATTTAAAAGGGGTCGAAGACCTTGAAAATATCCCGTTAGGCGTGAATGAAAATGGTACACCGTTGTTATTGAAAGACGTGGCACAAATAGGTACCGGACCTCAAATGCGCCGTGGTATCGCTGAACTAAACGGCGAAGGTGAAACCGTTGGCGGTATCGTGGTGATGCGCTTTGGTGAAAATGCCCAGCAAGTCATTAATCGTGTAAAAGCCAAACTAGAGCAATTGAAAAAAGGCTTACCTGATGGCGTAGAAATTGTGCCGGTTTATGACAGATCTGCGCTAATTGAACGCGCTGTCGAAAACCTTGCCACTAAGCTTTTAGAAGAATTTGTTGTGGTCGCTTTAGTCTGTGTGATCTTCTTATTTCATTTACGTTCATCTTTAGTCGTCATTATCAGTATTCCTGTCGGTATTCTTACGGCGTTTATTGTTATGCATGCACAAGGCTTAAACGCGAACATTATGTCGCTTGGCGGTATAGCCATTGCCATAGGCGCTATGGTCGATGGCGCAATAGTGATGATTGAAAATATGCATAAGCATATGGAGCGCTTACCCAAAGGCACCAAACTAACGGACAAGAACCGCTGGCAAATTGTCACTGACTCGGCTTGTGAAGTAGGGCCGGCACTCTTTTTCAGTTTGTTGATTATCACCGTGAGTTTTGTGCCGGTATTTACCCTCGAAGCACAAGAAGGCAGAATGTTTTCGCCACTGGCATATACCAAAACCTATGCGATGGCGGCAGCGGCTGCTCTTGCTGTCACGCTAGTGCCGGTATTAATGGGTTACTTTATTCGTGGCAAAGTTCTACCTGAACATAAAAACCCGGTCAATAAATTCTTAACCGCGTTATATATGCCGGTATTAAAAGCTGCTTTAAACTTCCCTAAGCTAACACTATCACTAGCACTTGCTGTGTTACTTATCGGTTTTTACCCGCTAGATAAAATCGGCAGTGAATTTATCCCACCGCTTGATGAAGGGGATTTGATGTATATGCCAACTACCTACCCTGGCATATCAATTGGACAAGCAAGACAATTATTACAACAGACTGATAAATTAATAAAAACAGTACCTGAAGTAAAAACCGTTTTTGGTAAGGTCGGCCGCGCTGAAACTGCTACGGATCCAGCACCATTAACTATGATTGAAACCTTTATTCAACTCAAACCACAAAGTGAGTGGCGTGAAGGGGTAACTACAGCGAGTTTAAAACAAGAACTTGATGCCTTAGTAAAACTCCCGGGGGTAACCAACGCTTGGGTGATGCCAATCAAAACCCGTATTGATATGCTTGCCACAGGCATTAAAACCCCTGTCGGCATTAAAATCGCCGGCCCTAAGCTCAATGTTATTCAAGATATTGGTCAACAGCTTGAAGTTATTCTCGCTGATGTCAAAGGTACAGCCTCAGTCTACTCTGAACGAGTTGCCGGTGGTCGTTATATTAAAGTTGATATTCAACGCGGAAAAGCAGCGCGATATGGCTTAAATATCAGTGAAATTCAGCAAGTCGTAGCCACCGCAATTGGTGGTATGAATGTCACCAATACTGTCGAAGGTTTAGAGCGTTATCCGGTGAGTTTACGTTACCCGCAAGATTACCGAAATTCACCAGAGCAGTTATCATTGCTGCCGATAGTAACGCCTAATGGCCAACGTATCTCCCTTGGCGATGTTGCTCATGTATTTATCGAAGATGGTCCTCCAGGCATTAAATCTGAAAATGCTCGCTTAAATGGTTGGGTTTTCGTCGACTTAGCAGATATGGAAGGTGTTGATGTTGGCAGTTATGTCACTATGGCTCAAACAGTCATAGATGAGCAATTGCAGCTCCCCGCCGGTTATTCAATTACTTGGGCAGGGCAATATGAATACATGCAGCGCGCCAAAGCAAAACTAAGTTATGTTGTGCCGTTAACGTTAGCCATTATTGTGATACTACTGTACTTAAGCTTTAGAAATGTTATTGAAGTTGCGATGATCTTGGGTACCTTGCCACTCGCGATGGTGGGTAGTATTTGGCTAATGTATTTACAGGGTTTTAATTTTTCGGTCGCTGTCGGTGTTGGTTTTATTGCCCTCGCCGGTGTCGCTGTAGAAATTGGCGTGATTATGTTGGTATACCTAAACCAAACTTATCACGCTTTACTTTTAGACAATGAGCAGCAAGGCAAAAGTACCTCCAAGGCTGAGTTATTACAAGCGGTGCTCCACGGTGCAGGGCTGAGAATTCGTCCAATTATGATGACCGGTGGTACTGTGATTGTTGGTTTATTACCTATTTTATATGGCTCTGGTACAGGCTCAGAAGTGATGAGTCGAATATCAGCACCCATGGTCGGTGGCATGGCAAGCGCTATGTTATTAACTTTGTTCGTATTACCTGTATTATTTTATTTATGGCGAGCTAGTAGCTTAAATAACACACTATATTACAGTAAATAACATATTTATCGCTTAAAATATAAACAATCAAAATGAACCTGCAGGTTAAGTATTTCAAATGAAGTACTTACCCGAAATTTACTTAACTATGTGCATAATGAATAAATATTTCCTAAAGCTATCTACAATTGTCTTGCCTTTATATTTTCTTTTATCGGTAAGTCAATTACAGGCAAAAACGCTTCTCATTGCATCTGATGAGTGGTGTCCTTATATCTGTGATGATCAAATACTGCCTGGCTTTTTAGTTGAGGTACTTAATGAGATTGCTGATAAAAATAAAATTGAAACTACATTTGCGTTTATCCCGTTAGCTAGAGCGTTATCGCTAAGCCAAAGGGATCAAGTTGATATTGTTCTGGCACTTACCCAACAGCATATTTCTGGCTATAAATTAAAACAGAGCAAGCAAAGTTTTGGTGGTTTATATAATGATTTTTATGTTTTATCTGATAATAATTGGCGCTATAAAAGCACTAAAAATTTAGCAGAAGCATTAAGCAACAATCACATATTAGGTACCATTAATGGTTATCAATATGGTGACGAGATCAGCAATATAATCAATGAAAAACAGGCTAATGTCTTTGCTGCATCGGGTAAATCACCATTGGAGAAGCAACTAAAAATGTTGCATATGGGTAGATTAGATATTTTATTAGATTCTCGATTTACCGTGCAATATCAATTATCAAAATTACCTGAAATCAACATTCTCCATGCAGGTACACAAGGTGATTTTACGCCATTATATTTGGGTTACTCTGCTTCCATACCTGATGAGCTCATTGATATTTTCGATCGCGGTTTGTTATCACTTCGCGATAGTGGACGCTTGGCTAACATCTTAGCCAAATATGGTATTAGCGATTGGCAGTAATAAGCGCTTTTCTTTTCAAACAACACAATGCTTGAGATAAACGAGGACTAGCAGAGCTAAATTTCAGCTACGGCGACAATAGCACTATCTAGAAAAGTCAGTATGCTTTATCATTACTTTGCTCGAACATGACTTTTAAAGGATATAAATGCAATCGTTCAAAACACCCCTGCTGATAAGTTTGGCTTGCTTGCTGCTGTTGGTTATTTCTCCCGTTCACGCAGAAAAACCTCATGCCCCACTTGATAAACACCAATGGAGTTATGATACCGATCCCTATGGTAGTGAAGCGATCATTAATGAAAAGCTCATCAGACATGGTGGCATTTGGATAAAATTCAAACGCGTCCCTCGAGTTGATGCTAAACGTAATTCATGGATTGAGTTGATTCATAAGCTACCAACAGCGACCTTGGCAGGCAGTCAGAAAATACGCCTAACTTACCAATGCGAAATACCTTTGCTGATAAAGTTATCGCAGAAAGAATACGGTAAGCATGGCGATAAAAGTTATGCACATTACCAAATTAAGCTACCTGCAACTAAGCAATGGACGACAAAGGAAGTTGACTTAAAAGATTTCTATCGCCCAGAATGGACACCGGCAAGCTCTAAAGATCTCGGGTTATTACCTGAACATGTTGATGCCATTTATTTAACACCCAGCATGACTGATAAAGACGGTGGCGAAGCTATTTTACAAGTGCGCGCGATTGAGTTACTGCCTTAAGGGCAACTTTGAAATCATGATAAAAAAACGCTGAAGGCTATGTATTAACATATCCTTCAGCGTTTTTACTTGTACTAGTATATTTATTAATATCTAGCAGCGTACGTTTCAACCGTTTTCCAAACACGCATCACGTTACCTGAAAGTATTTTGGCTATATCTCTTTCGCTGTATCCGCGTTTGAGTAGACCCTCAATTAAATTAGGGTATGAAGCAACATCTTTTAAGTCAGTTGGTAAGCTGTCTCCAACACCATCATAATCAGAGCCAATGCCAACATAATCAACCCCCACTAGCTTCACCACATGATCAAAGTGATCCAGTACGTCGCTTAAAGTAGAGTATGGGTAAGGGTTTTCAGCTTTATATTGCACTTTAAAAGCTTCTACTTCATCACTTTTCTCATCGAGTTTATTTTTCGCGATAAAGTTTTTTATCGCTACTTTACGTATTTTTCCGTACTCAATCGCATCTTGCGAAATAAAGCTAGAGCCAAAGTTAATTTGAATAACGCCGCCATTTCTTGCTAGCGCTTTAATCATCTCGTCACTCATATTACGCTCAAAACCAGGGGTAAAATGGCGCGCTGAAGAGTGAGAAGCAATAACAGGGGCCTTAGCTAGTTTCATCACATCAAAAAAAGCATCATCAGAGATGTGTGAAACATCAACCATCACACCCATTTTATTCATTTCCACAACGAGTTGTTTACCAAAGTCAGTTAAACCACCGGCAGGGCGCTCTTCATCATAGGAAGAGTCCGAAATATGGTTTGCTTTTGAATGCGTTAAAGTAATGTAGCGAATGCCACGGTCATAAAAATGTTTAAGGTTAGCTAGGTCACCTTCAATTGGGCTACCATTTTCCATGCCCATAGGTAAAGAGATTAGCCCTTTCTTGAAATTAGCTTCAACATCGGTCGAAGAATATGCCAAAGCAAATTTTTCTGGTGCAGCTTTGATAATGTCTTCAACCATGGTTATCAGCTTATCTGCTAATTCTTTACTACCACCAGTTTTTTCAAGCTTGGCTGGTATATAAATAGACATAAAAGGAGCATCTAAACCGCCAGCAATGGCTCTTGGAAAGTCAAAGTCACCGTGATCTGTATGCTCTGCTACATTTGCAAACTCTTCTTCCAAACGATAAGGCACATCAATGTGGCCATCAGTAATAATATATTTTTTAGCAATTTCTTTTGCTAATTTTGCATGATCAACTTTAGGCTTTTTTGGCGCTTCTTTTACTGGTGAAACTTCTATTGGCGCACTTTCTGTTGCATTACTAGTGTCTTGACAAGCACTAACAGATACACCTAAAGACAAAACCACAGCGGCCATTAATGGTGATAGGTTAAATTTGCCGTTATTTGAACACTTACTGCTAATAGAATTCATTATTATTATCTTTATAAGAATTAAAGCGCTCACTTTGCCAAGCCACAGCGATAATGTCAAAAAAAACCGTTCAAAAAAGAGTTTGTTTTTGAGTAAACAGAGTAAGTTTTGCCCAACAGTTAACTACAAGTTATTAACATTCATGCAAATAATTTAACAATAGCCAAAAAGCTAATTACTCAATAAAAGTGTCGTAATTAATGCAGTTTCAACTTTCTTTTTCCGCTTGAACAGCTAATGTTAAGATTATAAATAATAACTTTATGCTAATTCAAAGCTTAGCTAACCACTTAAATGAGCAATGCTTCATGGTTTTCCACCGTCTAATAGTAATTAAACTGTTTTTAATTCCTCTACTGTTATTAACAAGCAGTTGTACTGAAGAAGAAGTAAAAATACCTTCAGATGTAGATATAACTGTGGCTTTTTTTGATGCTATGTACAATAAAAAAGATCTCGACACCTTACTTCTATACAGTTCATCGAGTTTTCAGGAAGAAATTAAAAAATATAAAACCGTAAGTAACGTTGCTCGACGCATGTTTAATTTATCTTTTGACTCTGTCAGTGTTAACACGCAAAAATCTGGAGCTAAAGTCATTGATCAATTTAACGAAGAGGTGACAATGACGGTATTATTAACCGGCAAACGTAATGAAAGAATCTTTAAAGAAGTAAAAAGAATTCAGCTAATCAAAAAGAACAAAATATGGTTGGTTAATAATCTAATAGAGGATTAGCCTGAACCTACGTTGGCATCAGCACGACTATTGCTTCAAACCCATCACTTGATATTCACCTGAAACAGTTAGTTGAACCACCACAGGTTTATCTGAAGTATTTTTCCAATACCAACCATGTACGCCAGCAAACGGCGTAGTATAACTACCTTCCATTTTAGCTAAAGTAGCAATCGCGTAACTTTCATAGTAGCCGGTAGTATCACCTTCAGGCTCTCCATGTAGATCAAAGAATAATGATTCACCATCCGTTTTCCAGCTATATTGCATCTTCTTAAATTTCGCCATAGCAAACTTATACTCTACGCCGCGCCCGGCTGGCACAATAACCTCAATAATGTCAGTTGATTGCTCTTGCTTTGTTACCGTGTCGATACTCACTGCGGGGGTTGCAGTAGCTAAAGCGGTTAAACCCAGTTTAGCGCCAACACCGGTTGGGTCGATGTTATATTCTGCGGGTAAAATGAAACTAACCAGCACTATGCCTGCAAGCACTATGGCAATAATGGTCGACTTCAATAATGTTTTACTTGGTAAAGTATGTTGCATAGTCAGTTCTCTTAATTTGGGGATTAGTTAGTAAAATAACCGGTTAATTGAAAACCAATCAGCATAAAGCCAGCGCTCATCAGCAAGGTATTACTGGTGGTTGAAAACAAGGTAAACGTTTGATGTTTTCGCCAAAAACTAATGGCTAAGACAATCACGGTTAATGCCGCAAATTGTCCTAATTCTACCCCTAAATTAAAGGCAATAAGATTGGCAATTAGCCCCTCTTGCGGCAGCTGAAATTCTTGTAATTTTGTTGCCAAACCAAAGCCATGAAATAAGCCAAAAATTAACACCGCCGCTTTTGGGTTTGGGCTAAAGCCTAGCGTTCGTTGAAAGCCACCTAAGTTATCAAAGCCTTTATAAACCACTGATAACCCAATAATCGCATCAATTAGATAGGCATTCACTTGTATGTCTTGCCAGACACCTAACAGCAGCGTGACACTATGCCCCAAGGTAAACATACTGACATAAAGCAGAATATCCCTGCTCTTGTACAAAAAGAAAATAACGCCGGCTAAAAATAATAAATGATCATAACCGGTCACCATATGTTTAGCGCCGATATAGATAAAAGGGAAAAACTGCACACCGGTATTGTTCTGTAAAAAATAACGGGTTTTCTCATCAACACCATGTGCCATAGCCTCCAGAGGCAATAAGACAATGGTAGCTAAAGTTAATAAAAGAATAATTAGCCGATTATTACTAAAAGACATTCAGACTCCAATTCAAGCAATATGGAAAAATTGAATTCAACCCCATTATCGCAATGATAAAGCAAACAAGGTAATAGGGTTGAGTAAATAATGCCAGTTAATTAAATGCAGGCAAGTTATAACTAGCTAGAATTTGACTGGAAAAGAACTCCACTAGTTAAAATTTATCATTCAACAAAGAAAGACACTTTTATGGATTTCGCTGCTGCAACATTGCCAAGATATGAACTCATCCCACGCAGATTTCACATTGTAAAACCCATTTAAAACACAGAGTTGAATATATATCCTAGTGGTTAATAACACTTCAGCCCAAGGAAAACAGTAACTTGACAGCATCATGATTAGCCAACAAGCCAACTAAATCATTTATAAAAAATTAAACCTGACACTTGTGTCAACTATTTATTCTGCTATAGTGATTGAATAAAAATATTCAAGTCGATACTTAAAAATACAATTAAAGCGGAAAGAATAATGGTAGCAAATACAATAAAGTTCCTGTTGAACAATGAACTTGTAGAACTTGCAAACATAGATCCTAATACGACTGTTTTGCAATACTTACGAGAAGAGCAATTTAAATCTGGCACAAAAGAAGGTTGTGCATCAGGTGACTGTGGTGCTTGTACCGTTGTCCTTGCAGACTTAGATAGCGAAAATGATACACAGCTTAATTATAAATCAGTCAATGCTTGTATTACCTTTGTTGGTAACTTGCACGGCAAGCAGTTAATTACTGTTGAAGATTTAAAAGATGGCGCTAAGTTGCATCATGCTCAACAAACTATTGTAGATAACCACGGTACTCAATGTGGTTTTTGTACCCCAGGTTTTGTTATGTCTTCTTTTGCATTACATAAACACAACCAAAAACCTAACCGTGATGAAGTACTCGAAGCATTAGCGGGTAACTTATGTCGTTGTACGGGCTACCGCTCAATTATTGAAGCAGCAATTACTTCAAGCGAACATACTGAAGATGATTCTTTCGCTAAGCATTACCAACAAACTGTTACTGCATTAAACGAATTACAGAAACTACCTACCCCTAACCTAAGCGGTAATGGTAATAACTATATAGCGCCGCAAAACATTGACGAACTAGCTTACGAATTAAAAAGTGAACCAACATCAACGCTAGTTGCTGGTGGTACCGATTTAGCGCTTTCTGTTACGCAAAATTTAGCGGTTGTTAAAAAGCTGGTATACGTTGGTAACGTTGCAGAATTAACTACCATTGAAGAAACTGATAACGACATCATTATTGGCTCTGCCCTGCCGTACAGTGATTTTATCGATACGTTACACCATTACTATCCAGATCTTGGTGACATGATTGAACGTATTGGCGCAAAACAAGTACGTAATACTGGTACTTTAGGTGGTAACGTAGGTAACGCTTCACCAATCGGTGATATGCCACCGGCACTTATCGCGCTTGGCGCGACCATGACACTACACCTTGATGGTGTAGAACGCACAATCTTAGTTGAAGATTTCTTCCTTGATTACAAGAAAACTGTGCTGAAAGAATCTGAGTTTATCAAATCAATTACTATTCCTAAGCCAATTGCTGGTCAAACACTTAAGCTTTACAAAATCTCTAAGCGTTTAGATGATGATATTTCAGCGGTTTTAGCAGCTTTTTTCATTGAAACAAAAGCCGAGCAAGGTGGCCAAAAAGTAACGAATGTACGTTTAGCCTTTGGTGGCATGGCTGGTATTCCTAAGCGTGGTCCTGCAGCAGAATCGGCATTGTTAGGCAAAGACTTAACGAAAGAAACTGTCGCTCAAGCCAAAGTAGCCTTAGCAACAGACTTCCAACCTATGACTGATGTACGTGCTACAGATAAGTACCGAATGACCGTAGCTCAAAACCTGATAGAGAAATGTTATTTAGAGCTAACCAGCGCTTATACAAGTAACGTAATTGAAACACGAGTGGTGAATAACTAATGCGTACTCTTATTGATATTAAAAAAGCAAATTCTAATACAGATAAAAACGTGGTAAACGGACAGAAAGGTGTTGGTTTAGGTGGCGTAGGTCGTAATAAAAAACATGAAAGCTCAGACAAGCAAGTTGCTGGGGAAGCTGTTTATGTTGATGACCGTCCAGCCCTTCGTGGTGAATTACACGCTGCTGTTGGTCAAGCAACTATTGCCCACGGTAACATTGTTTCAATGGACTTATCTGCGGTAAAAGCTGCTGAAGGTGTTGTTAAAGTAATTACGGTTGAAGATGTACCTGGTCATACCGATATTGGCCCAGTTTTCCCCGGTGACCCAGTATTAGCCATTGGCAAAGTAGAATTTATTGGTCAGCCACTTTTCGCAGTAGCAGCAACAAGTTACGACCTAGCGCGTAAAGCAGTAAAATTAGCAAAAGTTGAATATGAAGAACTTGAAGCGGTTTTAACCGTTAAAGATGCTTTAGCAAAACAGAGTTTTGTTCGTCCTCCACACACACTTAAACGCGGTGATTCTCAGGCAGCGATTGCCGCTGCTGCGCATCAGTTATCTGGTGAGATCAGTGTTGGTGGTCAAGAACACATGTACCTTGAAGGCCAAGTGTCTACTGCAGTACCATCTGAAGATGGCGGCATGGACATATATACCTCTTCACAACATCCAAGTGAAGTACAAAAACTGGTTGCTGAAGTACTTGATATCCCACTAAATAAAGTCTTAGTTGATATGCGCCGTATGGGTGGTGGTTTTGGTGGTAAAGAAACCCAAGCTGCGCCATGGGCATGTATTGCTGCCTTATTAGCTAACGAAACTAAACGCCCTGTTAAATTCAAATTAGCTCGAATGGACGATATGGTGATGACAGGTAAACGTCACCCGTTTGAAAATAACTACACCGTTGGTTTTGACGAAAATGGTCAAATCAAGGGGGTAAACATTGAAGTTAATGGTAACTGTGGTTACTCACCAGATTTATCTGATGCGATTGTTGATAGAGCAATGTTCCATTCAGATAACGCGTACTTCTTAGACCAAGCAACGGTTACTGGTAATCGTTGTAAGCTAAACACTGTTTCTCATACCGCTTACCGTGGTTTTGGTGGCCCTCAAGGTATGATGACTATCGAAGTGATCATAGATGAAATTGCCCGTCACCTAGGTAAAGATCCATTAGAAATTCGTAAAATAAACTTATACGGTAAAGAAGAGCGTAATGTTACTCATTATGAACAGACAGTTGAACATAATAACTTAAGCGAAATTATTGAATCGTTAGAAGAAAGCTCTGATTATCAAGCGCGTCGTCAAGCGGTAAAAGAATTCAACGCAAACAATGCAGTACTGAAAAAAGGCATTGCGTTAACACCCGTTAAGTTTGGTATTTCTTTCACTGTTCAGCACTTAAACCAACAAGGTGCCTTAGTACATGTTTATACCGATGGCACTATTCACTTAAGCCATGGTGGTAGTGAAATGGGTCAAGGTTTAAATACCAAAGTTGCGCAAATTGTTGCTGAAGAATTCCAAGTTGATGTTGATACCGTTGCTTGTTCTGCTGCACGTACCGACAAAGTGCCTAACTCATCACCAACAGCCGCCTCAGCAGGTACGGATTTAAATGGTAAAGCCGCAGAAGCTGCAGCAAAAACCATTAAAAATCGCCTAATCGATTTTGCCTGTGAAAAATATGGTGTTGAAGCTGAGCAAGTTCAATTTGAAAACAACAACGTCATTGTTGGTGAGCAAACCTTTAGCTTTGCTGAGTTTTCACAAATTGCTTATATGGGTCGTGTGTCATTATCGTCTACTGGTTTTTATAAAACCCCTAAGATTCATTATGACAGAGCAACAGGTAAAGGACGTCCATTCTTCTATTACGCCACAGGTGCTGCAGTCTCAGAAGTATTGATTGATACCTTAACCGGTGAGTATAAAAACTTACGTACTGATATTTTACAAGATGTTGGTCATTCAATTAATCCAGCAATCGATATTGGTCAAATTGAAGGTGCTTTCGTTCAAGGTCAAGGTTGGTTAACTACTGAAGAGCTGGTATGGAATGAGCAAGGTCGTTTACTTTCAAATAACCCAGCAACTTACAAAATCCCAGCGATTAACGATGCTCCGGAAGACTTCCGCGTAGCCTTAGTACCTGATGCACCTAACCGTGAGCACACTATTTACAACTCTAAAGCCGTCGGTGAACCACCATTTATGCTAGGGATGTCTGTATGGGCCGCACTGAAAGATGCCATTTCAAGTGTTGATGATTACAAAACAAGTCCAGCACTAGATACGCCTGCAACACCAGAGCGAGTATTGTTTGCCGTTGAAGCTATGAAAAAAGGCGCGGCGAAGTAAATTGCCGAAATAAATAGGAATATCATCATGAAATTAAATTGGACCGGTGCAGTACACCAACTAAACAAACAAGGTAAAGCCTATGTTGTTGCAACTATTGTTGGCGTAACCGGTTCAACACCGCGTAATAGCGGCACCAAGATGGTGATAACTCATGATGATATTTTTGACACCATTGGTGGTGGTCACCTTGAACATAAGGTGATCAAACATGCGCATAAGTTATTAACTTCAGGTGAAGCTTGTCAGCAATTGGAACACTTTCAATTAGGGGCGCAATTAGGCCAGTGTTGTGGTGGTGATGCTAGCGTGTTATTCGAATGTTTCAGCGCTAGTGGTGCCAATATCATCTTATTTGGTGCTGGTCATGTCGGTAAAGCATTAATTCCTATTTTAGCGGGTTTACCTTGCAGCATTACTTGGGTAGATAATCGCGCAGAGCAGTTTCCTGATGATGTAGACAACTACTCAAATGTTACCGCGATTGTTAGCGAAAATCCGGCTGAAGAAGTGGCTGATATGCCAGCGAATAGCTACTACATAGTGATGACGCACAACCATCAATTAGATTTTGATATCAGCCATAATATTTTAAAACGTGGTGATTTTGCTTATTCAGGATTAATTGCTTCAGATACTAAATGGCGCCGTTTTCAACAAAGATTTCAACACCGCGATATAGCAAAGAGCTTAGTTGAACGAATGAACTGCCCTATCGGTTTAGCCCAAGTGCAAGGCAAGTTACCGATGGAAGTTGCGGTATCAGTTGCTGGTGAAATAATTCAGCTCTACCAAGCACAACAATCAGCTGAAGCTAATCCAGAGGCTAACAAACAAAAAAATGCCAAGCCACAAAGTTCTAAACGCGGTATCGGTTGGCAAGAGTTGAAAAGTTTAGTTAACGAAGAAGTTAGTTAATTCCGAACAAAGATTTCGAACAAAAAAAACAAATCAAATAAAAATATGCTCGCACATATTTTCTGACCTGACTCGGTTGAAGACTATTTTTAAACCGAGTCAGGCTCATTTTTTTAAAACGTAAAGAGTTACCAAATTAGAGGAGTTAGCAAAGTGACCCATTTTGCTCTACAAAGTAGCCAAGTTGTTATCGATGGAAAAATGATCTCAGCTTGTATCGAAGTTAAAGGTGAAGTGACCGTTGCTATTCACCAGCATGGTACTGTCCTTAACTGTGAAGTAAAAGACTTTGGCAATGAAGTGATTATGCCAGGACTTGTTGACTCTCACGTGCATATCAATGAACCAGGCCGCACTGAATGGGAAGGTTTTAATACCGCCACTCAAGCAGCTGCTGCTGGTGGTATCACTGCGCTAGTTGATATGCCATTAAACTGTATTCCAGTAACGACCACTAAAGCAGCTTTTCAAGAAAAGTTAGACTCTGTACACGATAAGCTTTGGGTTGATTGTGGTTTTTGGGGTGGCGTTATTCCACAAAACATTGCTGATCTAGATGAATTATTAACTGCCGGAGTACTAGGTGTTAAGTCATTTTTGATTGATTCGGGTATTGAAGAGTTCCCACCAGTTGAAGCTAAAGATATGCGCGCAGCTATGCCAATTTTAGCCAAGCATGACGTGCCTTACTTAATTCATGCTGAGTTAGATTGCGGTAGCTTCCACGATGTTGAAATCACCAAAGAATACAACTCGTTTTTAGAGTCTCGGCCAAAAAGCTGGGAAAACGATGCTATTTCACTAATGGTTGATATGGCGCGTGAGTCAAAAGCTGCTGGTGATAACTGTAAAGTGCATATTGTGCATTTATCGTCTGATGAAGCACTATCAACTATCGCCCAAGCTAAATCTGAAGGATTACGTTTCACCGCTGAAACTTGCCCACACTATTTAACCATTGCGTCTGAAAATATTCCTGATGGCAAAACCTTATTTAAGTGTTGTCCGCCAATTCGTGAAGACAAAAACCGAGAACATTTATGGCAAGCCGTTAGCGATGGTCGTTTAGACTTTATCGTTTCTGATCACTCACCATGTACGCCAGAATTAAAGCACATCGATACCGGCGATATTGAAAAAGCCTGGGGCGGAATTTCTGCCTTGCAATTTGGTTTACCACTTATTTGGACTGAAGCCAAAGGTCGTGGTTTTACCCTAGTTGACCTTGCTCGCTTAATGTCAGCTGAAACAGCAAAATTTGCTGGTTTAGACGGAATAAAAGGCGCAATCAAAGTAGGTAATCATGCTGATTTTTGTATCTTTGATGAAAACATTGAATACATCATTACCAACGACATGATTAAACATCGCCATAACATTACACCGTACGCCGGACGTAAAGTGCGTGGCCGAGTAAACCACACCTTTGTCCGTGGTTTCCATGTTTATCAACAAGATGAATTTATTAATTCACCTATTGGTAGGCCGCTACTTAAAGGCAAGTTGTAAGCAATCAAATAAACCGAATTAAAAATAAAATTTAAAACAAAAATAGACGATAACACACGTAACTTAGCTGAACTTGCCGACAACTTCAGCTAAAAAAGCGTTAAGAGGAGAGAATAATGGAAATAGTTGAAGATTGGTTAGCGCAAAATAAATTATCTGAACAAGAAGCAGCCCTAGAACAAAAAATTAAAACGCATTACGTTGACCTAGCTAGCGAGCGAGTTGGTGGTGAAACATTATCTTGTAGTGATGATTTCTTCGCAGAAATGGAAAATTTACTAAAAGTTGGCCGTGGTATTTTCATCGAAGAGAAATTTACCGAACGTGGTAAATGGATGGACGGTTGGGAATCTCGCCGTAGCTATGGTCGTGACAATGGCCGTGATTCTGACTGGTGTATTATCCGTTTAGGTATCAGCGGTAAAATCCGTGCTTTCGATATCGACACTAACTATTTCCGTGGAAATGCCCCTGAAAAAGTTTCTGTTGAAGCCTGTGTGAGTGCGGTACAACCAAATGATGATACCGTTTGGCACACAGTTTTAGAAGCAACTGACGTAAAAGCACATAGCCAAAACTTGTTCGAGATTGAAAACGATACAGCGTGGACACACGTACGTTTAACTATGTTCCCAGATGGTGGTATTGCACGTTTTCGCGTATACGGTGAAGCAGAAGTTAACTGGGATGACTTTGTAGAAGGCGAGTTAATTGACTTAGCTTCTATCAGAAACGGTGCCAAAGCATTATTAGTTTCTGACATGTTCTTCTCAGACAAAAACAACTTAATTATGCCTGGCCGTGGTGTAAACATGGGTGACGGTTGGGAAACTAAACGTCGTCGTGATCCAGGTCCAGATTGGTCAATTGTTAAGCTTGCCGCTCCGGGTAGCGTGAACAAGGTAATCATTGATACTTGTCACTTTAAAGGTAACTTTCCAGATACTTTCATGCTTGAAGGTTGTGTAAGTGATACTGATGATTTTACTGATAGCTCAACGGCTACTTGGACACCGATCATTCCAAGTACTAAGTTATACGCTCATCGCGAGCACTTGTTCACCAAAGAAATCATTGTTGAGAAAGAGCAACCGTTTACTCACGTACGTTTAAGTATTTTCCCTGATGGTGGTATCTCTCGTATGCGCGTTTTTGGTAACCGCAAAGGTTAATCAATTTGAGTTCGGGGTAAAAAACTGCTTAATGTTTTTATCCCCCTACCCCGAATTGAAGTTTATTAACAAACAAGCGAATACAAAAACAGGAAACGAAAATGAAATTAGAAGATTTAAATAAATTCTCAGCTGAAGAAGCAAACCATACCTTTATGCAGTGCTGTACCTCAAGCACTTGGGTAAACAAAATGGTTGCAGCACGCCCATTTATTGATGCTCAAGAGTTAAAGCAAGCAGCTGATAATGCTTGGATAGGTCTATCAGTAAGTGATTATTTAGAAGCATTTGAAGGTCACCCTAAAATAGGCGATGTCAGTAGCTTACGCGCTAAATATGCAAATACCAAAGAGCTTGCCGGTAACGAACAAGGTTTAGTAAAAGAAGCGAACGATGCTGTCCTTGAAGTTCTTTCTCAAGGTAATACTGATTACGAAGAGAAATTTGGCTTTATCTTTATCGCTGTCTCTTATACACATCTGACGCTGCCGACGATCTACTCTGTGTAG
>CAJXPG010000019.1 GCA_913057925.1 uncultured Colwellia sp.
GATGTGTATAAGAGACAGTTTTCATGCATGAGCAATAACTTGCTTTACCAGCCAAATCACCTGTTAACTCAATCAGATCTCAAATATGACTAGTCATTGCTTTCACTGTAACGAACTAATACCTCCAGGTATTAACTTAAGTGTCACTATTAGTAACGCAGAACAGGCGATGTGTTGTATAGGTTGCCAAGCTGTTGCTCAAACCATTGTTGATAACGGGTTAACTCAATATTATGCCGTACGCACCGAGCCGGCGAATAAAGGTCAGTCATTAGTACCTGAGCAGTTACAAAAAAACAAACTGCTTGATGAAGAGGTGCTGCAAAACGAGTTTATCTTCCAAGGTGACAATCATGACAAAGACAGTAAAGAAGCCATTTTAACCGTTGATGGTATTAGCTGTGCCGCTTGTGCTTGGTTAATAGAGATGCAACTGGATAAACTCGCTGGCTTAATCAGTATTACTGTGAACGCAACCACTCAAAGAGCCACGGTAAAATGGCAAGATAGTCAGTTAAAACTCAGCGATATTTTACTCGCCATTGAAAACATTGGTTACCAAGCAATGCCTTTTAAGGCTAATGATGCTGAAATACAAAATAAAAAGCAGAGTAAAGCGTTTATAAAACGTCTCGGTATCAGCGGTATTTTAATGATGCAAATCATGATGATAGCAGTTGGACTATACTTTGGCGCTTTTGCGGATATGGCAGAGCATAACAAAGTGTATTTACGTTGGGTCAGCTTTATTCTTGCTATACCAATTATTTTTTATGGAGCCTTACCATTTTATACCGGTGCCTTTAGAGCCATTAAAGCAAAGCGCTTGTCCATGGACGTACCTGTTTCTATCGCCATTTTACTGGCATTTAGCGCCAGTGCTTGGGCAACCATTACTGAGCAAGGAGAAGTGTACTTTGAGTCAATCTCAATGTTTACCTTTTTACTGCTTATCGGTAAATTTCTAGAGTTTCGTGCGCGCTCTCGTGCTGCACAAGTCTCAGCAAACTTATTAAAGTTAATGCCGATGACGGCAACCAAAGTCATCAACGCTGCTAATGATAATGATAATGAAGCGAGTGAAAAACTAGTTGCCGCAAAACAGTTAATTAAAGGCGATACCGTCATTATTAAGCCCGGTGAAGTAGTCCCTGCTGATGGTGTTATCGTTTCAGGACACAGTCAATTAAACGAAGCCATGCTCTCGGGTGAACAACTGCCTATCAACAAAACAGTCAATGACAATGTATTTGCCGGTACTATCAATGGTGATGGCAATATAACTGTTGAAGTTAAACAAGCTTCAAATCAATCATTTTTAAGTCAATTAATTCGACTTAGCGAGCAATCTCAAGCGCATAAGCCAAAGCTTGCACAGCTATCAGACAAAATAGCGCAATATTTTGTCGCGGTAATTTTATTGACTTCAATTGCCACGGCACTTTATTGGCATCAACATATGCCAGAAGAAGCTTTTTGGATAACTTTATCAGTATTGGTTGCTACCTGCCCTTGCGCCCTTTCATTAGCAACACCTACCGGCTTAACTGCAGCAACGACCCGTTTAAATCGAGACGGTATAATGGTGAAGAGCGCGCATGTTATGGAAGCCATCCCACAACTCAACTGTTTTGCCTTTGATAAAACCGGCACCTTAACCACAGGTGAGTTTGCCATCGAGCGAGTTCAGCTCATTGACACTGGCAATGACAGTAATGAACAAACGGTATTAGCCATAGCTGCTGCCCTTGAGTCGCATTCTGAACACCCAATAGCTAAACCTTTTTCAGCCCATCGAGATTTTCGTATTTTGGCCACTAAGGTAAAAGTAGCTTCTGGCCAGGGTGTTAAAGGCACGGTTTCAGGTATAGATTATTCAATTGGTAAAGTGAGTTGGTTATTAGCAGACCCTAAGTACCATCAAATTAAGGCCAGCCTTAGCCACGCTAGTTGCGTATTAATGGCTAATGATAACGTTATTGCTGCATTTTACTTGGTTGATAAAGTAAGAGAGGAAGCGGCAGGCGTCTTATCTCGCCTTAACCAGCAACACAAAACCATGATACTCTCGGGTGACAGTCAAGTTGCATGTGATAAAATTACTCAACAGTTGCCAATTGATAAAGCGTATGGCGGTTTAACTGCACAAGATAAAATGCAACAAATACAATCCGCGCAGCAAAACGGTGATAAAGTGGCAATGACAGGAGACGGCGTTAATGACTCTCCAGTATTTGGTGCTGCTCATGTCTCTATCGCTATGGGTTGTGGTGCAGATATCACCAAAAGTGGTGCTGATGTGATTTTACTGAACAATAAACTGAGCAGTATTAACACCTTACTTAAGGTTTCACATCGTACTCGCCGTATTATTTTTCAGAACTATTTATGGGCCTTTGGCTATAATGCTATCGTATTACCCCTTGCTGTAGCGGGTTATATTACGCCTTATATGGCTGTCATAGGTATGTCTGCGAGCTCTATTTTAGTCATAACAAACTCATTGCGTTTACTTAAAGAGTAAACCATTAACAACGCGCTTAGTTTAATCACAATAATCAAGAGGACAGTATGAGTATTATTTATATATTAATTCCTATTGCTATATTATTAACCGCTTTGGGTGTTTACCTTTTTTTCTGGGCCGTTAAAACAGAGCAATTTGAAGATCTAGAAAAGCAAGGTATGAGTATTCTTTTTGATGATGACGCTAAAGCAGATAAAGGGCTAGCAGATAAAGGGCAAGCTGATAAGCAGCAACCTATTGAAAGCCCTGTCACCACTCAAGAATCAACCGAAGATACTTTAAAGCAATACGATAAAAAATGACTTTAGATTACTTCTCTGCTTTTGTTATCGGTTTACTCGGCTCAGGTCATTGCTTAGTCATGTGTGGTGGCATTACCACCATGCTAACCAGCGCTATTGAAAAACCAAAGGCCGCTCGCAAGTATTCCAAGCAAGGTGATATCGATGTTCAGGATATCACTGACAAACCAATAACCCCTTGTGCACATCAATCGGTAAACCGTTTTACTTTAGTGCTTTTTTACCATGTAGGACGCATAGGAAGTTATTGTCTCATTGGCGCTATCGTGGGTTTTACCGGCTCAGTTGCTGCCAGGAGTATTGGTTTACCTATCGCTGGTTTACAGCTCTTTGCTGCGGCATTTCTGGTGTTACTTGGCTTATATATTGGACAATGGCTCTTATGGCTTAATCAAGTAGAATCCCTTGGCAAAGGCTTGTGGAGCTATCTTTCCCCTCTTGCAAAGCATGTCATTCCGGTTAACAGCCCAACTAAGGCACTTGGGCTAGGTACTTTATGGGGTTGGTTACCCTGCGGCTTAGTTTATTCCACACTAACCTGGTCTTTGGCCAGCGGTAGCAGCATTTCCGGCGCCTTAATTATGCTTTGCTTTGGTTTAGGTACACTCCCTGCACTAGTCACCTTATCTTTTGGCATAACTAGCATAAAAAAACTGCTAATCAATGCTCTTTTTAGAAAAGTCATCGCTATTTCATTAATTTGCTATGGTATCTACAGTGGTATTGTTGCATATCAACTAATGTTCTAATACCATAGCTTGGTCTTATCATTAGCGTAAATAGCTATAACACAGAGTAAAAACATGCCAAATAAAAGTTGTCCATCGACTCAACATATCAATTGTCAAAACTGTAGTATTAGTGAGCTTTGTTTACCTTTTTCGTTAAATGATAAAGAGCTAACTAGCCTTGATGAAATTATTGACCGTAAGCGTCCAATTCACAAAGGTGATAAGTTATTTCATGATGGTCAAGAATTACACTCTTTGTTTGCTATCCGCTCTGGCACTTTTAAAACCTTTACTGTGAATGAACAAGGTGAAGAGCAAATAACCGGTTTTCATTTAGCGGGTGATCTTTTAGGTTTTGATGCTATTGCCGAGAGTGCTCATCCAAGTTTTGCTCAAGCACTTGAAACATCAATGGTTTGTGAAATCCCTTACACAAACTTAGATGAACTTTCTAACACTATGCCGAAGCTTAAAAAACAAGTTTTACGCTTGATGAGTAGCGAAATTAAAACCGATCAAGAAATGCTGACACTACTTAACAGAAAAAATGCTGAGCAACGTGTAGCCACTTTCTTAGTCAGCTTAAGTGAACGCTATCATGCGCGTGGTTTATCAGCCTCAGAATTTCGCCTAACCATGACACGTAGTGACATTGGTAACTATATTGGTTTAACGGTTGAAACTATCAGCCGCTTACTTAACCGTTTTCACAAAAGTGGTCTAATTAAAGTTGACGGTAAATTAATTTCAATTATTGATATCGACAATCTTATAGATACCGCCGCTTTATAATTACTCCCCCCTCCCCTGATTGCTATCGGTCCTATTAATAAAAAATAAACCAATAGCAAAAAAAACTTGATTTAAAACAAGCATTAATTTGGCAACTTTGCTATAAATAACCTAACGTTATTTTTTAGTTTTAAGAGGTTGCCATGGACATGTATCAAAATATCCTTGTTGTTATTGATCCAACAACAGATGAACAAAAAGCACTTAAAAGAGCGATTGAACTCGCTTCCAAAATAAAGTCTAGCAATCCAGAGCAAGCAATTAACTTAACGGCATTTTTTAGTATTTTTGATTTTTCTTACGAGATGACCACTATTTTATCTAGTGGCGAACGTGATGCTATGCGCCAAATAGTGATAAAAGAAAAGCAACAATGGTTAGATGATGTTATTGCCGAACTCAAACCCGGTGTCAGCATTGAAAGTAAAGTCATTTGGCACAACCGCCCTTTTGAAGCCATAATTAATCAAGTCATTGAGCATAATTTCGATTTAGTGATCAAGGGAACTCATCAACATGATAAGTTCAAATCTGTAGTATTCACCCCAACTGACTGGCATATTCTGAGAAAATGTCCATGCCCAGTACTATTGGTAAAAGATCATGAGTGGCCACAACAAGGTAATGTGCTAGCAGCACTTAACGTCGGTAGTGATGAAGCGGAGCATTTATCATTAAATGATGCGATAACCAAACAAGCGAATAATGTGGCACAGTTAATTGATGCGAATGTCCATTTAGTAAACTCTTTCCCTGGTACGCCAGTTAATATCGCCATAGAAATTCCTGAATTTGATGCCAGCGAATATAACAGCGCCATGCAAAAGCATCATAAAGAAGCAATGAATCAGCATGCTAGTAAATTTGGTGTCCCTGTTGAAAACACCTATGTTGAAGAAGGCTTACCTGAAAGCATCATAGAGCAAGTCGCTCTTAAGATAGATGCTGAATTGGTTATTTTAGGAACGGTTGGTAGAACAGGCATTTCTGCAGCATTAATTGGCAACACTGCAGAGCACGTGATTGACCAGTTAAATTGTGATGTTCTTGCTTTAAAACCTCATGGTTATGTATCGCCGTTGGCTAACTGATAGCTTCAATAACCGTTAACTTTTAAGGAAAAGGCCGATATATGCTATCGGCCTTTTATTTGCCTGACTAACTCGATAAGTTTTTTAAGAGGTAGCATCACCTTAAGAAATATACTAACGTTCAGGCCCTCTATAGTAATCAGAGCCAGGTCATTAGTCGAGGGAGTCTTTAACGACTCAGTTAGTCTGGCTTCGAACAACCTAACCAAATATCAGCATTTACACCATCATGTGCTTTTGCTGCCTTCTTTTTACGCTTTTTCTTGCCTGTGCCTTCAGGTGCCGCCATAGGTTTACTCGCTTTAACAAGCTCTTCGATAGCGGCTTCATCTACTTCAAAACCTTCTATTTGCTCACGTTCAAGTCGAATTTTGTTCTTTTTTTCGATTATTTTGAAATGATGATAATCTTCATGATCGATAAGTGATATTGCTAAACCAACTTCACCTGCGCGGCCACTTCGACCAATACGATGCATATAGTCTGATGGGCTTCTTGGTAGGTTAAAGTTAATAACCACAGGTAATTTTTCAATATCTAAACCACGAGCTGCAATATCTGTGGCAATTAACACGTCAATATCACCTGATTTAAAGCCATCAAGCACACGAGTACGCTCGCTCTGACCTTTATCACCATGAAATACAGCAGCGCTAATACCACGTTTAGCAAGTTTTTCAGCTAAATGCTCACAATGGTGCTTAGCATTTACAAAAATAAGCGCTTGTCGCCACTGATTTTTCATAATTAAATGGGCGACAACAGCTGTTTTTTCGCCTTGATTAACGGTAAAAACACGTTGAACTAAGGTACTGGCATCACTACTTTGTAATTGTATTTCAACGGGATCATTGAGTAGGCTTTGAGTTAAGCTTTGCACTTGCTCTGGAAAAGTTGCAGAAAATAACAAGGTTTGCTTTTGTTTTGGTAGTAACGCCAATAATTGAGAAATTTCTTCAGTAAAACCTAGACTTAACATTCGGTCTGCTTCATCGAGTACTAAGCTTTGTACTTTATCAAGCTTGATGGCATTCGATGAAATTAAGTCAAGTAATCGACCAGGGGTTGCCACTAAAATATCAGTACCACCTCGTAGTGCTTGCATCTGGGTATTGACTGACACACCACCAAAAACAGCCACGGTTTTAATCGCGCCGTTAAAATGCACCGCATATGATTTAATGCTATCAGCAACTTGCTTCGCCAGCTCCCGAGTAGGCACTAAGATTAATTTTGAGACAAAATTACCTTTATCAGCACGAGCTGGTTTTTTACCGTTTTGTTGGCTAAATACTTCCTGTAAAAGTGGTAAAGCAAAGGTTGCGGTTTTACCCGAGCCTGTATTTGCCCCAGCAATTAAATCCCGTCCTTTTAATATACTTGGCAAAGCCTGTGCTTGAATAGGCGTAGGCTGATGATATTCCAGCTCAGTTAAGCGCGCTAATAAAGGAGGAATTAGCCCCAGCTCAGTAAAAGTTACGGCTTGGTTAGTAGATGTTGTGGCTGAGGTCATTAAAGTAAGACGCTTGAATAAAGGGAGTAGCTTTTATTTTAACGTATTTATGCCTTGCTAAGTAAGAGAAATCGTATTGAAGTACAGTAAAACCGATAAATGTCGCTAGTATCAACCCAACCTAGTCAGCTCAACCTAAAAAATATAATTTATTAAATACAACATCGTAAGAATCGTCTAGCCATCATGAACTACCATGAAAAATTTATCGTCAATCCAAGCTGCTTGATCTTATGGTTAAGAAATCATCAAGCTAGGAAATATCAAGCGAGCAAAGCGTCCTGTTTCCTCAAAACTTTAATTAAGCTTAACTTTTAACAGATTAACTTTTAACAGATTAGTTTAGTACCAACATTACCCCTGCATGTCGTCACTACAACACTCGTCCTGTAAAAAAGAAATAACCCCAAGTAGCTTTTCGTATTCAACAACACAATAAAGTGTCCTTCCCTCTCTTCTTTGCTTAATAAGACCCGCAGACATTAAACTTGATATATGGTGGGACAAGGTAGAATTTGGTATATCTAAATCTTCTTGAATGACACCAACACTGATGCCACTTTCCCCGGATTTGACTAGTCGCTTGAATATTGACAATCTCGTTGCATGCCCTAACTCTTTAAACGCTTTTGCTATTTCTTCTGTCGTCATCTGATACTCTCCTTTACTTATATTTCGATATTACCAGAAATATATTGACATCGCTACCAAACAAATAGATAATTCGAATATTCTAGAAATATAGATATTAAGGTGTGAATTATGAATATTACTCAAAACATGATGATGGATACATTAAACATGTTTGTTTTCTTGGCTGTTGAGCTAACCCTGCTGTTCTTGCTGATTAGTTACCTCGTTGGTGTATTACAGGAATACATTCCACCGTCAAAAATTCAAAGTATTTTGAGCAGTAAAAATGGTAAGGGTTATCTCGTAGCTGCGCTACTAGGGGCAATTACACCGTTTTGTTCTTGCTCAACAATCCCTTTTTTAAAAGGTTTACTTAGAGCAAAAGCCGGATTTGGTACCATGATGGTATTTTTATTCGCAAGTCCGCTGTTAAACCCAATTATTATTGGTCTATTCGCAGTAACCTTTGGCCTGAAAGTAACAGTATTTTACTTTACTATCGCCATGGCTGTATCTATTTTAGCCGGTTATGTCTTGGAAAAACTAGGCTTTGAAAAATACGTCAAGGCAGATGCTTATATTGAGCCACAACCGCATGGCTGCGGACAATCGAGTAATTCAAATCAAAAAACGATCAGCAAGTGGCTTAAGATTTGGCATAGTACATGGAAAGACTTTAAAAAAGTGTTGCCTTATTTAATCGGTGGTATCGCATTAGGCTCACTAATTTATGGTTTCATGCCAACAGAGTTTGTCGCAAGTGTCGCTAGTGAAGACAATCCTTTAGCCATACCATTTGCAGCTGTTATCGGCATCCCACTTTACATTAGGGCTGAAGCGGTAATCCCACTTAGTGCGGCTTTAGCTGCAAAAGGCATGGGTTTGGGAGCAGTGATGGCATTGATCATTGGCAGTGCGGGCGCAAGCTTAACGGAAGTTATTCTGCTTAAATCGCTTTTCAAAAACAACATGATTGCGGCATTTTTACTGGTAATTTTGTCAATGGCAATTGGCGCAGGTTTTATCTATCAGCTTATATTTTAATTAACCAATAATGAGGGTTTAGTTTACTAGGCCCTTTCTCCCTTTTTATCAAGCTTATTCGCTCATCTAAACCATAGCGTTCAAAAAGATCTTGTCTTACCTATTCGCCTGCTAAAAATATCAACCTTACTTTGAAATATCGCAATAAATAGCATCAAAAAGCAGGTAATAAATCAGTAAAAATTGAGCGTTAAATCCCCGTTGAAATAGGTGCTATGCCCCTGAAATAATCGCACACCATTTTGAAAAAATTCAAAGATAAAATCAGTTTTCCTGCCAAGCATCAAAGCTGAGCAAAAGGTCAGCTTTAATATGGTTTATGGTATTAAGTTTTCAAATACCGATAAATCATAAGGATTACTTCACTATTTACTATAAAAATATAGAACATAATTTGACCGCACGGTCAGATTGTGAGATTTTAGCCAACCATGGCATGTTAACAAAAAGTTAATCTTTTGATGCTTTTTGTTTGAGTTGTAATAGTACTGTCATTTAAAAATGCAAAATTAATAACAACAACAACACACGGTAAGGAAAGAGAAATGAAATTAAGCATAATATCACTCTCGTTAACTTTATTTGCTAGTTACAGCTATGCAGATACAGTGACAGATGCGTGCTATAACTGTCCGTCTTTAAGTACTATTGCAAGTGCGGATACCTTTGATGATGGCAGTTACTATTCTGGCGTTATCTCAGCGGTTAATAACAACCTAGATGTAATGAGCATTAAACAAGAAATTAGCCAAGCTATTAGTCAAAACCATAAAAATTTAACTTATTCGGAGGTTTGGACAGCACTAACCAGAACAGATCAAGATCCAAACAACCCGTCTAATGTAAACCTCCTTTACAAAGGCATATCAATACCAAAGTTCTCGAATGGCAGTGGCTCTCAAAGCTCAAACCCAGATAACTGGAACCGTGAACATGTTTGGGCAAAAAGTCATGGCTTTTCAAGTTCAAGCCTTGAAGCCTACACGGATATCCATCATTTAAGACCTACTGATATATCCGTGAACTCCTCACGTGGTAATTTAGATTTTGATAACAGTGATAGTCCACTAGCTGAAGCTCCTGAAAACAGAGTAGATAGTAATTCTTTTGAGCCTAGAGACGCTGTTAAAGGCGATGTTGCTCGTATGCTTTTCTACATGGATACCCGTTATGAAGGAAGTGACGCGACACCTGATTTACAATTAGTTGATCGGGTAACCAATGTTGGCGAACCTGCCCTTGGTCGTTTATGCCGCTTAATTGAATGGCACAATAATGATCCAGTAGATGCGCTAGAAGCTAATCGCAACAACAAAATTTATGAATTTCAAGGAAACCGTAATCCATATATTGACCACCCAGAGTGGGTAAATACCATCTACAGTGCTGACACTTGTAGCACTGACAACGGCGGCGGTGACAACGGTGGCGGCGACAATGGTGGAGGTGATACCGGCGGCGGTGATACCGGCACTGGAAATACTGGCGCACTATTCATTTCAGAGTATGTTGAAGGGAGTAGTTACAACAAAGCCATTGAATTATTTAACCCAAGCTCTACCGAGATAGACTTAGCAGCACAAAACTATCAGCTTGCTCGTTTTAGTAACGGCGCGATTACTTCTACAACAATCGAGATAACCGGCATTATCGGTGCACAATCAACTTTTGTTATCGCAGAGCCTAGAGCAGCAAGTGAGATTTTAAACGCTGCAGATCAGCTATCTAGTTCATTAAGTCATAATGGTGATGATGCTTATGTGCTTTATCAAGATGGTGTTGTAGTGGACTCTTTTGGCCGTGTTGGTGAAGATCCAGGCTCAGCTTGGGGAGCTGATTCATTGACAACAAAAGATAACACCTTACGTCGCCTACCAAATATTCAAAGCGGTAATACGGCAATTGATGTTGAATTTGACCCTGCCAGTGAATGGCAAGGCATAGGTAAAGATATCTTTGATGATTTAGGCTCACATAGCTTTGTACCTGCACAAGTGTTTATTTCCGAATATATTGAAGGCAGCAGTTATAACAAAGCCCTTGAACTGTTTAATCCATCAAGTAGCGATATTGATTTAGCTGCAGAAGGTTATCAATTAGAGCGCTTTAGCAATGGCGCAATAGCAGGTACTTTGATTGACTTATCCGGCACATTATCAGCCAATGATGTTTTTGTTATTGCAGAGCCACGTGCCAATGGTGACATCCTTGCGCAAGCGGATATGCTCAGTAGCAGCTTAAGTCACAATGGTGATGATGCTTATATCTTGTATAAAAACGGCGAGGTTATCGACTCTTTTGGTCGAGTTGGTGAAGATCCAGGCTCGCAATGGGGAAGCGGTGACAGTAAAACTAAAGATAATACCTTAGTCAGAAATGACAGTATTACCATTGGAGATAATATAGCTGATGACGAATTCGACCCTTCACTTGAGTGGCAAGGATTAGGTAATAACAACACTAGCTCTTTAGGCAGTCATACCACGAGTGGCGGACAAGAGCCAACGGCTGATATTGGCCAATGTTTTGATGACGCTAGCTTAATAAGCGCCTTACAAGGCAGTGGATTTAGCTCTGAGGTTGTTGGTGAAACACATATTGTTGAAGGTGTGGTCACTTTTACCTTAACCAGTGGTGAAGGTTTCTTCTTACAAGAAGAGCACGTTGACCAAGATGCTGAAACCTTAACTTCAGAAGCCATTTTTGTTGCTTTTACTGGTGCTGACTTCCCTGTTATCGGCGATGTAGTTCGTATTCAAGGTAACGTAGAAGAAAGTTATGGTAAAACTCAGCTAGTCGCCAGCCAAGCAGGGATTATTTGTGGTCAAGATACCGTATCTGCTACTTTATTAACGCTGCCATTTAGCTCTAACGCACATCAAGAGTCTCTTGAGGGCATGCTAGTCTCAATTGATGATAGCTTAACGGTAACTGATAACTACAATCTAGGTCGCTACGGTGAAGTAACCCTTTCAAACGGTCGTCTTTATGTACCAACAAATTTACACCTGCCTGGCACTATCGAAGTAACAGAGCTCGCAGCTCAAAATAGTTTAAATAAAGTAACCTTAGATGATGGTGTTAGTGGTCAAAACCCTGACGAAATTATCTTTCCAACGGGTGGCTTAAGCGCATTTAACAGTTTACGTTTAGGCGATAAAGTGAATGAGTTAACCGGTGTTTTAGACTATAGCTACGGTAAATATCGTGTTATTCCAACTTCGCAACCAAGTTTTATACCTGAAAATGAACGTAATGAATTTCCACAATCAGCCACAGGCAATTTGCGAATCGCAAGCTTTAACTTATTAAATTACTTTAATGGCGACGGTTTAGGTGAGGGTTTTCCAACGTCTCGTGGTGCTGATAACTCAGCAGAGTTCACTCGCCAGCGCGATAAGATTTTAACCGCTATCACTCACTTAAACGCTGACATTATTGGCTTACTTGAGATGGAAAATGATGGTTTTGGTGAAAATAGCGCTATCCAAGATTTAGTTAACGGGCTAAACCAACAAGCACCTGCTGATGTACATTATAGCTTTGTTACCCCAGGCGTTGAGGCTCTTGGCGGCGATCAAATCAAAGTGGCAATGATATACAACGACAAAGCCGTTACTGAGATTGGTACTGCTGCCTACTTACTTGAGTTCCCTTTTGAGTATCATAACAGACCACCAATGACACAGAGTTTTAGAGCGAGTGAAACTGGCGAGAAACTAACAGTTTCCGTTAACCACTTCCGCTCTAAAGGTTGTTCTTCAAGTGGCGGCGCTGAAAATGAAGACAAGTTAGATGGCCAAGGTTGTTATAACTTACGTCGTGTGCAAGCAGCTCAAGCGTTATCGGCTTGGTTAGCGACAAACCCAACGGGTGTGATTGACGATGACATCTTAGTTATTGGTGATTTGAATGCTTATAACAAAGAAGATCCACTGACCACACTAGAGTCTGCTGGCTATGTTAATTTAGCCGTTGATAGGCTTGGTGTTGAAGCATACTCCTACTCATATGGTGGTGAAATTGGCGCCCTTGACCATGCCCTCGCCTCACCGTCGTTAAATGACAAAGTTGTTGGCGTACAAGAGTGGCACATTAATGCCGATGAACCGTCAATACTTGATTACAACACTGAATATAAATCTGCAGATAAATTAACGACTTTATACAGCAGCGAACCGTTTAGAGCGTCAGATCACGACCCAGTAATCATTGACATCAATGGAGTAACACCACTTATCTCTAAAGTTGATATTTATGAGGGCGTTGGCAATAAACCTCGTTGGAAGCTTTACAAGTTTACCGTACCACAAGGCTCAGTTAACTTTAAAGCAAGCATCTCTGGCGGTACAGGTAATGCAGACATGTATGTCCGTCAAGGTAGATGGCCTCTACCTTGGAGAAATGACTGTGCACCTAAATTATCAGGTAATGAAGAAACTTGTGAGTTTGAAAACCCACAAGCAGGTACTTGGTATGTTTGGATTAAAGGAAAATGGCGCTACCGCGATGTTACCTTAACATTAGAAGCTAGTTATCCTGAGCCTCTATAAATAAAGTGTAGAAGCAAGATTCAAGTTAAAAAGCCAACAATCTAATGTTGGCTTTTTTATTTTTCAGCAATGATCCCAGCCACTAAGGTATTTGTTAGCTATACCCATTACCATTCAATATGCATGTTTCAGAGCGGTTGAGCGATTTCAATTCAAGGCGCATTGATGAAGGAATGGTAACGGATATAACTACTAAACCTCATTATTACCTGCTCAGTTTGCTGATTGCTGGACCAAGATACTGCGATAAAATGCCCAAAGCTCTTCAAAGCCGTTAAATCGATATTCTTTACCGTGGTAACTTGTCTTCATACCCTAGCCTCTCTTTATTCATTTTTGAACAACCAGTGTATAAGTTTTGTTCAACCTAAAGAGTTAACAGAGTGTAATTTAACGTTTAAAAGCGTTGTGGCGCTGCTATCAAAGCATATTTATTTTAGCGGGTGATTTAGCTGAATATTTTGTAATACCGTTTGGAAAAAGCTACTGCCTTTTTGATGCGCTAAAGCAATATTGTTTTCTGGGATCTGCTCTGGATTTTTATAGACTTTTAACACTTTCTCCATGCTGGCTTCTCGAATAATATGGAGCATCGGATAAGGTGAACGGTTAGTAAAGTTGCTGGCATCATCAAAATCCTCATCAGCAAAGCAGTACTCTGGGTGCATAGTGGCGAGTTGAAATATCCCTTCAAAGCCAGATTTAATGAGTAAGTCGTTGCCATAATCAACTAAGTCTAAATATCGCTCAAAAGCACGAAAACCATCGGAATAAATAAGCAAACTGGTTTCTAATTGCGCGTTTTCTTTTAAAAAATGGCATTGCGCTATCAACTCTTCTAAGGCTTTCTTAACTTGCGTCTGCTGGGATACATGATAATGAATGGTGTTATTAACAAACTCTTTTTTAGCGAATGGACAAAAGTTTAATTCAATAATAATTTCATCAAGCCACTGTTTAGTAGCCTCAATGTAAGGTGCGTCTGAATGCTGATTCATGTTTATGCTGCTTTAGGTTTATGGGTTAGACTGTTGAAGTTGCCACATTTTACTATATTGTCCTGACAGTGCCAGTAACTCTTGGTGGCTACCTTGCTCAACAATTTCGCCTTGATTCATAACGATAATATTATCACTATCAACGATGGTTGATAGTCGGTGGGCAATGACAACGCTAGTACGATTTTTTGCCACTTCATTGATGGCCTTCAAAATGGCTTGCTCTGATTGACTATCAAGTGAAGACGTTGCTTCATCAAAAATTAAAATGGCAGGATCTTTTAAAATAGTTCGGGCTATGGCAACCCTTTGCTTCTCACCACCAGAGAGTTTTAAGCCTCGCTCACCAACCATGGTTTGCTCCCCTTTAGGTAAGCTGGCAATAAATTCAGTTAAATGCGCCATTTCTATCGCTTTTCTTACTTGTGCATCGCTAGCATTTGGATTGCCATACTGCACATTGGCAAATAAGGTATCATTAAATAACACGGTATCTTGTGGCACGATACCAATATGTTTTCTCAAAGATTTTTGACTTACCTGTTTAATATCTTGGTTATCAATGGTGATGTTACCTTGAACGGTATCGTAAAAGCGAAAAAGTAATTTTACTAAGGTTGATTTACCCGAACCACTTTGACCGACAACGGCTACCTTTTGCCCAGAGTTAACGGTAAACGAAATGTTTTTTAGTATGCTGCGTTCTTTTTGGTAGGAAAAACAAACCTTATTAAGTGCAATTTCACCGGCAGATATTTTTAGCTCGCCTGCTTGTTCGATATCTTCAACCTTTGGCTTTCTATCGAGTAAACCAAACATATTTTCTATATTGGCTAAAGAGCCTTTAATTTCACGATAAACAAAACCTAAAAAGTTTAATGGCATAAATAATTGCATCATAAAGGCATTAATTAGGACAAAATCACCTAAGGTCATATTACCCTTTGCAACCTCTGTTGCAGCTAAAGCTAACATGGCTGTCATCGCTGCAGCGATAATAAACGCTTGCCCGCCATTTAAAGCAAATAACGATAAACGATTTTTAATTTTTGCCTGCTCCCATACCGACAACTGCTTATCGTAAGCTTCTGCCTCATATTGCTCATTGGTGAAGTATTTAACGGTTTCATAATTAAGTAAACTATCTATGGCCCTAGTATTACTTGAAGAGTCTGCTTGATTAGCTGCCCTGACATAGCGCGTTCTAAGCTCAGTAGCATAGACAGAGTAAGCAATATAACTAGCAATTGACGCTAAAGTAATTAAAGCAAACCAAATGCCATAATTCACAAATAAGATGCCAACAACCATCACTATTTCAAGTAAGGTGGGAATGATGTTAAACACCATAAAGCGCATCAAAAAGCTGATGCCCGACGTTCCCCTGTCAATATCTCTTGAAAGGCCACCTGTCTGACGATTTAAGTGAAAGTCTAAATCAAGTTGATGCAAGTGTTTAAAAACATTCAAGCTAATACGCCTGATTGCGCGTTCAGTTACCCGGCCAAATAAGGTATCTCGAACTTCGGCAAAAATAACAATAGAGAGTCTAACTAAACCATACGCGGCAACTAAACCTAACGGCACAATCAATAGCGGGTTATCTTGTTTACTATCTAGGGTATCGACAATATCCTTGAGAATAAAAGGCAAATAAACACTCGCTATCTTAGTAAATACTAGACATGACATTGCCAAAGCAATACGCTTTTTATATTCAAATAAATACGGCAGTATTAATTTAAAGGCTTGCCAGTTAATGGTGTTGACTTCTTGTTCAGGATAGCTAGAGCGGCGCATAAAATAAGTAATAACTATTGTTTGTTACCGCTATGTTACCTTAATATAAGTGATTAATCGTCCATTAGTGCGACTTTTCTTAAAGGGACTTACCTTAATGCCAGACCACCAACTTATCATCCTAGCTGCCATTATCATCTTATTATTTGGCCTGTTTTCAAAAGCGGCTGAACGTACCATGATAACTGCGCCGATGGTTTTTGTGTCCGTCGGGTTATTACTTGGCCCACTTGGTTTATCATGGCTACATGTCGATATGGAAGCAGAGGTCACTCAATTATTAGCAGAGATAACGTTAATCATTATTCTCTTTGTTGATGCTTCATTTATTCAGCTGCATAACATTAAAAATCGCCTGCATGGTCTACCCGCCCGTTTATTACTGATTGGCTTACCGCTTACCATGATATTAGGCGCTGGCATTGCTGTGTTATTATTTCCTCAGTTCAATATGTGGCTGTTGGTGGTGCTAGCGTTAATTTTATCTCCTACAGATGCAGCACTTGGCCAAGCAGTCGTTAAAAGTGAAAAAGTCCCAAGTAATATCAGAGACTCTATCAGCGCTGAAAGTGGTTTAAATGATGGTATATCATTGCCCCCCATCTTTGTTTGCTTAGCTGTAATATCAAGTGGTTTAGGATATGTGTCACCTGAAGACCATTGGACTAGCTTTATGGCAATGCAACTAACATTTGGCCCCATCATAGGTGGTTTAATTGGCTTTTTAGGCGGTAAACTTGTTGAACTTGCGCATCAAAGGGACTGGATGGACACGGTATTTCAACGCTTAATGTGTTTATCTTTAGCCATTTTGGCTTACACATCTGCTGAATCACTTGAAGGTAATGGCTTTATTGCTGCTTTTTGTGCCGGACTATTTTTGGGGGTAAAAAACCCTAAGGTACGTGAAAGAATTCAAGAATTTGGCGAAACTGAAGGTCAAATGTTAACGCTGTTTGTGTTCGTGATATTAGGACTAATTATTATCCCCGCATTCGCACCTTACTGGGATTATCAAGCACTGATTTATGCATTGTTGTCTTTAACCGTGATCAGGATCCTGCCAGTATTTATTTGTTTAATAGGCACAGGGTTGTCCACTTACAGCAAATTTTTTATCGCGTGGTTTGGTCCACGCGGTATAGCATCAATTTTATACTTACTTATTGCCATCGAGCAAATTGGCGCTGATGGCCATGAGTATGTGTTAAGTATTATTGTGTTAACCGTTTTGCTCAGCATATTTGCTCACGGGATAACTGCCGTGAGCATGAGTAATAAGTTTGCTAAAGAAGATAAAAGTTAATCATCAATAGCGTCTAGTACCTCAACCAAAGGCTTACCGTGTGCACCAGATGGTGATTTTATGCCTAAAATTGCCGATAACGTGACGGCTAAATCAGTTGTACTGACATCGTCATAAACAACTTCATCATCAAGGTTAAAGCCTGCAAAGATAAGTGGCACAAACGTATCATAGCGCCACGGAGAGCCATGTGTTGCCGCCACCGTTAATCCTTCCATATCAGCAACAAAACGATGCGCTTCAAGTACCACATAAATATCACCTGAGCGATTTTTACTGTGATTATTGACCACTAACGTATGTAAATAATCTTGCGGAGTCTTGCCTTGCTCAATGTCATTACTTGTTACAGCTAACGCGACACCATCAAATTTTTCTACTTCATTGGCGACCACTTTTTGAACTTGCGCTAAAGACAGCTTACGTCGAGTAATTAACTCTCTATTTAAATAGATATAAGGATGGAAGTAACTTTGAATCAAGGCTTCATCAAGTCCAAATTGCTTTTTAAGCGCTTGCATACTCGGTTTCTTATCCCAAGTTTTAGGGGCAACTGGCTCTGTTTTCATGCCTAAGCTTGATAAATAAGCGGGAACTTCTGCGGCGCCATGATCGGCAGATAACACAATTAAGGTATTGTCTAACCCTACTTTTTTATCAATAAAGCTTAATAAATTAGTAATTGTACTATCGAGCCTAAGTAAATTATCTTCGGCTTCTAAACTTGAGGGACCAAATATATGGCCAACATAATCTGTTGACGAAAAGCTTACCGATAAGTAATCAGTAATACCATCTTGTCCCAACTGCTCGTTATTCACCACCGCTTTAGCGAAATCTAAGGTTAACTCATCGCCTGCAGGACTTAGGGTTAAAAAGGTATTGAAATATGGGTTTTCCATATCACCATATTGATGCGGGAAGGTTCGACCAAAACCTGGGAATTTAGTCTCCCATGGTTGATCATCTTGTTTAGCAAATTGATAACTTGCTTTGTTTTGGCTTAATGTCCAGCTTTGATTATCGTATTTTTTAGTGGGTTTTGCCCCATTCCACTGAGTTACCCATTGCGGGTATTTTTCATAATAATATTTACTGGTAACAAATTCCCCTGACTTTTTAGAAAACCAAAAGGCCTTGCCCATGTGCCCAGCCATCGAAATAGCACCTCGGTCTTTAACAGAAACACCAAACACTTTCGCTTGCCCATTGGTCGCTATTTTTAATTCGTCACTGAAAGTGGACACCTGGATATTACGTGGTGAGCGTCCAGAAGATTTTGCTGTGCGCTGAGTCGGATCTATTTCAGTCTTCTGATTAACGCCTGCATCAGCAGACAATAACGGATAATTAGCATCTTCAACGTTGTAGACAAGACGTTGCAATTTATCATCAAACCAGACATTCCCTATCATGCCATGTACAGAAGGTAATGCACCGGTTGCAAGCGTTGCATGACCAACAATAGTTTCAGTATTGGCATGTTTGTGGTGAGCATCTTTAAATACCACGCCTTCGTTTAATAAATAGTTAAAGCCGCCCTTACCCATTCTATCGAGGTAAGCGGTTGGCATATCTCCACGCAGTTGATCTACCGTGATCTGCAAAACTAGTTTTGGTTTTTCTACCGCCTGCAAACATGCCATTGGTAGCAAAGATGCCATCCCTATAAACCATACACTGCTCTTAAAATATTTGGCCATATCACAATCCTTTTCGGTGAAATTCATATCAAATAAACACTTCTATTTTTCATTAATCATACAAACATTGCTAGTATTTATCGGTATATTAATTTAAGTTATTTAATAGTTAAGAGTTTTTACTCATCTGATTTACCAATAGTTTCATTAATATGTCGTTTAAGGAAAAAACATGAAATTAAAATATACTATGAAGAAATTAGCATTAGGTATTGGCTTACTTGCCATCGCTAGTAATGCTGCCGCCACCACGAATAAAAGCAAACCTAATGTTTTGGCTATATGGGGTGATGATATTGGTTATTACAATATCAGTGCTTATAACCAAGGCATGATGGGCTATCAAACACCAAATATTGATCGCATTGCCGATGAAGGTGCGCTTTTTACTCACCACTATGCACAACAAAGTTGTACTGCGGGTCGTGCATCGTTTATTTTAGGACAAGAGCCCTTTAGAACAGGGCTATTAACCATAGGGATGCCAGGCTCAGATCATGGTATTCCAGATTGGACACCAACCATTGCTGACTTGTTAAAAGAAAAAGGTTATATGACCGCGCAGTTTGGTAAAAACCATTTGGGCGATCAAGACAAGCACCTTCCAACTAATCACGGATTTGATGAGTTCTTTGGTAACCTTTATCACTTAAATGCAGAAGAAGAGCCAGAAACCTATTACTACCCTAAAGATAAAGCCTTCCATAAAAAGTATGGTCCTCGTGGTGTCATCCACTCCTTTGCTGACGGTAAAGTTGAAAATACCGGCCCGATGACCCGTAAGCGTATGGAAACTGCTGATGAAGAGTTTTTAGCGTCAACGTTAAAGTTCATTGATAAAGCCCATAGTGCTAAAAAGCCTTTCTTTATTTGGCATAGCTCAACACGTATGCATGTATGGACGCGTTTACAAGAAAAGTACCAAGGTAAATCGGGGGTCGGTATTTATGCGGACGGCATGTTAGAGCATGATGATCATGTAGGTATCTTACTTGATAAGTTAGATGATTTAAAAATTGCTGATAACACCATCGTTATTTACTCAACCGATAACGGTGCTGAAAAATTTACTTGGCCTGACGGTGGTACTTCACCGTTTGCTGGCGAAAAAGGCACGACTAATGAAGGCGGGATGCGTGTACCACAACTTGTACGCTGGCCAGGAACGATCAAAGCCGGCAGCAAATATCATGGCATGATGTCTCACGAAGATTGGATGCCTACATTACTGGCAGCCGCTGGTGAGCCTAACTTAGTCAACAAGCTTAAGAAAGGTTATAAAGCCAACGGGAAAACATGGAAAATCCATGCTGATGGTCATAACTTTAAACCATTTTTCCAAGGAAAAGAGCCTAAATCACCTCGTTTAAGCAAACTTTATTTTAGTGCCGAAGGTGACTTAAATGCTGTTCGTTGGAATGAGTGGAAAGTAACCTTTGCCGAGCAAGAAGGTGCAATCAATACTGCCTATCGTAAAACACCAGCATGGCCTATCATAACAAACTTACACGCTGACCCGTTTGAGTCTGCAGCAAAAGAGTCAGGCATGTATACTCGTTGGTACGGCGATAACATGTGGCTATTTGTGCCAATTCAACAACAAGTGGCAGCATTTATGTCAACCATTGATGGCTATCCTTTCCAAGCAGGTAGTAGCTTAAGTGCTAGCGACATAGGTTATAAAAGTATACGAACGCAGAAAGCCTTGAAGCAATTACAACAATTAAGTCCTAATAGATAGTTGCGATAGAAAATTAATGCCGTTTACACTGAATAAGCTCAACACTATGTTGAGCTTTTTTTTATCTCAATGTCCATGAAAAAATTCACCATTACTTAACTTAATAAAACCTATTATTACTAGATTTATCAAGGTAATGGTGTAATATCAATAATGAGAATAATTATCATATTGTTATTTCTTCTTAGCTAACAATATAGAATTCACCCGTGATAAGGAACAACCATGGTCACTCAAAACAAGTTGAAAAAGCTAGTTTTAGGTTTAGGTTTAATTGCTGCATCAACTGCGGCAATGGCAACAACCGATACTGCTAAACCAAACATCCTCGCTATTTGGGGCGACGATATTGGCACCTTCAATATCAGTGCTTATAACCGCGGCATGATGGGTTATAAAACTCCCAATATTGATCGAATAGCTAACGAAGGTATTTTATTCACTGATTCATATGGCGACCAAAGCTGTACCGCCGGTCGTGCGGGTTTTATTACAGGACAACACCCTATTCGAACAGGCCTAACCAAAGTTGGTTTACCTGGCGCTAAAGAAGGTCTTAATAAAAAAGATCCTACCATTGCTAAATTATTAAAAGCCCACGGTTATATGACGGGTCAATTTGGTAAAAACCACTTGGGTGACCAGGATGAGCATTTACCGACAAATCATGGCTTCGACGAGTTTTTCGGTAACCTTTATCACTTAAATGCTGAAGATGAGCCTGAGCATCCAGATTACCCAAAAGATCCTGAATTTAAGAAAAAATTTGGTCCTCGTGGCGCAATTAATTCTTTTGCCGATGGCAAGATAACGGATACAGGTCCTGTAACCAAAAAACGTATGGAAACCATTGATGAAGAGTTTTTAGGTTCTGCACTTAAATTTATTGATAAAGCCCATGCTGCTAACAAGCCTTTCTTTGTTTGGTTTAACTCAACCCGTATGCACATTTGGACACGCTTAAAGCCAGAATCTGAAGGAGTTACCGGCCAAGGATTATATGCTGATGGTATGACTGAGCATGATGGTCACGTAGGTCAATTACTTGATAAATTAGACACACTTAAAATTACTGACAATACCATTGTTATGTACACCACTGATAATGGTGCTGAATTGATGTTATGGCCTGACGGCGGTTACACTCAATTTCGAGGCGAAAAAAACACTAACTGGGAAGGCGGCTACCGCGTTCCTATGATGGTTCGCTGGCCTAATAAAATTAAGCCCAATCAAGTATCTAACGAAATTATCGCCATGATGGATTGGATGCCAACATTAATGGCGGCTGTTGGTGACGATAAGGTAAAAGCTAAATTGAAAAAAGGCAGAACCTTTGACGGTACTCAATACAAGGTACATCTTGATGGCTATAATTTCCTACCGCATTTCTTAGATACGTCGAAAAAAGGTCCTCGTAAAGAGTTTATTTATTCTTCAGATACTGGTGATATTGTTGCGCTTCGTGACGGGGATTACAAATATGTATTCCGTGAGCAGAAAAGTCATGGTTTAAACGTTTGGCAAAACCCTTGGACTGAACTGCGCGCACCAAAGATATTTAACCTAAGAATGGATCCGCTAGAGCGCATGGAGCATGACTCTGACGACTACGCTCGATGGTTTGCTGAACATATGTTTTTAATAGCTCCTGCTATGATGAAAGTTGGACAATTTAAAGCAACATTTAAAGAGTTCCCACAACGTCAAAAACCAGGTAGCTTCGTACCATAAAGTTAGCTGAAACATATTGATAAATGCCACTAAAATGCTTTAGTGGCATTTAAATTTATCATTTATTTCGACTAGTCGTTTCTACTATTAATTTTAATATATTAATCACCTTACAAGGTAAATTAGCTAAGTTATTAACGCATAAACAACAATACCAATATCTTAGCTAATTTACTTATCACACATTACCAAGCCATTTAAATATAATAATATGCACTTAATCAAGAAAGTTACTTTCCGTTCAATAAAGCCAAGACTTAAGCTAATTCCATTACTCTCTTTATTATTACTTGGCTGTAGCACCAGCGCTGATAGATCATTAGTCGTTTCACAGCAAAGTTCAACAGCCCCAGCAGAGCAACAATATAGTTTGTCCGATAATCTTCATAAAAAGCTATTAGCGAATATGGTCTGGATTGAAGGGGGGGATTTTGAAATGGGCTCTGATGCTGCCCAAGCAAGAAATCGTGAGCGCCCTGCCCATCAAGTCAGCCTTGATGATTTTTACATCAGTAAATTTGAACTCACTCAAGATATTTTTCAGCAAATAATGGGCTGGAACAATAGCTATTTTCAATGTGCTAACTGCCCGGTAAATAATGTCAGTTGGTTTAATATGCAGCTATTTATCAAACGGCTAAATCTAGCAACCGGAAAGAACTTTAGTTTGCCCACAGAAGCCCAATGGGCTTATGCCGCTAAAGGTGGCAATAAATCAATGGCATATAAATTTAGCGGTTCTAATAACATTGCCGATGTTGCTTGGTACAGTGAAAACGCACAAAGAAAAAGCCACCCTGTCGGTTTAAAAAAACCTAATGAGCTCGGTCTGTATGACATGACAGGAAACTTATGGGAGTTTTGTCTTGATGACATGAGCCGAAACGCTTATAAAAGAGAAAGAGGTCATAACCCGTTTATTGGCGATAAAGCAAATCTCACAAAGAAAGCTATGAAAGTAATTCGCGGTGGCGGTTACGAGTTTTCAGCAATCGAGAGCTTAGTATTTATGCGTGATGGCGCGACAAATAATGTACGCATGGCAGACATCGGCTACCGATTAGTGATGACTAAATAACACATAATTTAGTAGAGAATAAGCAATAACTATAGAACGCATCGTTTTACGATAAGTTACAAGAAACACCACGAAAGGGATATAAGATGAGTGAGCAAGATAGCGCCTTAAGCCAAATAAAACTGTTAAAAAACCAAATTGAACAATCTGTTATTGGGCAATCCCATGTAGTTGATTCACTCCTCATTGCTTTATTAACTAACGGTAACATCTTATTAGAAGGCTTACCCGGCACTGCTAAAACCCGTTCTATTAAAACCTTAGCACGATCACTTAATGTTGATTTAGGTCGTGTACAATTCACCCCTGATTTATTGCCTTCTGATGTTACTGGCACCGAAGTTTACCAAGAAGTGAATGGCAAACCGGTACTTACCTTCCAGCAAGGACCTGTTTTTAATAACTTATTACTTGCTGATGAGATAAATCGCTCTCCCGCGAAAGTGCAAGCGGCGCTTCTAGAAGCAATGGAGGAAAGGCAGATTACCGTAGCAGGCAAAACCTATAAGCTGCCTGAATTGTTTATGGTCTTAGCAACACAAAACCCTATTGAACAAGAAGGCACTTACCCTTTACCCGAAGCGCAAATGGACAGGTTTATCATGAAAATCAATTTAGATTATCCTGATGATGAAGCAGAAGCCGGTATTATTGCCCTTGTGCGCAGCGAAGAAAAAACGATACAACAAGTCGAAAGTATCAGCCCTGAACATATATTTACTGCCCGTGATGAAATTCATAACATTCACTGTAGCCAAGCGATTATTGATTATATTGTTGCCATTGTTATGACAACTAGAAAACCAGAGCGCTATGCAGACTCACCATTGAGTCAGTGGTTAACGGTTGGTTCAAGTCCAAGGGCAAGTATTGCTATTGATAAATGTGCCCGTGCCCATGCTTGGCTTAACGGTAAAGATTTTGTCGACCCTGACGATGTACGCGCTGTAACCCATGCGGTATTACGTCACCGCCTAGTATTAAGTTATGACGCATTAGCTGACGGCATTACTGCTGATGCAGTGATTGATGAAATCCTAAAACTTGTCGCCGTTGCCTAAGGCCAAATTATGAGCGTAAATACCTCATCTAACGACACCTCAGCTAACAATGCCAGTGCTAAAACAGACTCAGCTATCTATGTTGATTTAAATGCATTACGCCGCTTAAAATATAAAGCTAAAGGCTTCTCTTTTAATGCACAGCAGCCGGCAAATAGTGCCCTCAGTGGTAAAAATGTATCAAAACTTCGCGGTCGCGGGCTGAACTTTGAAGAGCTACGCCATTATCGCCCAGGCGATGATATTCGTTCGATGGACTGGAAAGTCACGCAACGAACCGGCAAGCCCCATATTAAAGTGTTTACTGAAGAGCGTGAACGCAATGTATTTTTAGCCATTGACCAGCGTATGACGATGTTCTTTGGTAGTTCAAATAAAATGAAGTCGGTTATTGCCGCTGAACTAGCTGCGCTTATTGCGTGGCAAATCAGTGATAGTGGTGATCGTATCGGCGCGGTTATTTACAATGATGACAAAACCAAGGTTATACCCGCTAAACGTGGTAGACAGCACGTAGTTAATTTGCTCAGCGAAGTCATTAAGAAAAACCATCAATTGTCTATCGAAAATTCTCTCTCGCAACACAACAATGACAGTGATTCATATAACCAGATGCTAGCAACACTTAATAAAGTATCTAATCACAATGCACTGATAATTCTCATTGGCGACGGCCATGGTTTCAATGATAAAAGCATTGATTATATTAAACAACTTAGACAACACAATGAAGTAATCGCCTGTCATATCTCAGATCCGCTTGAAATAGAGCTACCCAAAATGTCACAAATGGTGGTCAGTGACGGCAAGCAACAAATTCAGTTTTCATCAGACAATAAAAAGGTCCAAGAAAACTACCAAGTAGAGATTACTCGACAACTAGAGAGTTATGTTAAAGCCGCTAAAAAATATCGGATCCCGCTTATCGAAATTGACACTATCACGGCAGTGGAACTTCAATTGCGAAAAGCACTTGGCGTGAAGGTAGGAAAAAGCTAATGAGTTTTGCAAAACCTTGGGGAAACTACCTACTTGACGGCATTAAAGAAACAATTGCCCCTGAAGCGATTAGCTTTTGGCCGCAAACTATCGCTTGGCAAGTACTCTTCATCATATTGGTTTTGTTCACACTAAAGAAGCTCTACACGCTTTGGAGAAATTACCAAGATAATGCCTATCGCCGTGAAGCCTTAGCGTGGTTAGCACAGTGCTCATTAACTAATGAAAACGATGTCAGACAACTGCCTACATTAGTGAGAAAAACCGCGATGTTAGCCAAGGAATTAACGATAAAAAATGGCGACTATGATAACGAAATCGTTGCAAGAGAAAATATCAATTACCTATCCGGCAATGATTGGACAAACTGGTTAGATAAGCAATGCGTGAAAACGCGCTTTTCTCATGCTAACAATAACGCAAACTTCGCAATGTTATTAGCACAACTCCCTTATATTCCAACGCTGAACTTGTCCGACAACAGCGTTTCTTCAGCGTTAACTGCACTTTATCAACAAATTGAATTATGGATTAAATATCATGATATTGGCAAGGTAAGCTCAGCAGGAAGTAAGAGGGAAAATACATGATTGAATTTGTTTACCCTTGGGCATTTATCTTAATTCCATTGCCTATTCTGGTGGTACTATTTGCCCCAGCCTATAAAGAACGTAAATCTTCAATTAAAGTGCCCTATTTCGCGCGCCTTGTCGATGTTACGGGTGAGAAACCGCAAACTGGCGCAGTACTGCTAAACCGCAATAACTTGCAGCGTTTACTGATTGCTTTTTCTTGGCTGTGTATTGTCACCGCCATTGCTAAGCCTGAAATGATTGGCGCCCCTATTAATCAAGAAAAGTCCGCCAGAGACTTAATGATAGCGGTGGATTTATCAGGCTCAATGTCCGTTGAAGATTTTACTTTACCTAACACCGACATTGCTGCTGAACCGGATGGAAAGGTGAATCGTTTAGTTGCTGTAAAAAAGGTACTAAATAACTTTGTTAAAGATCGCGAACACGACAGATTAGGTTTAATTTTATTTGGTGATGCCCCGTATCTACAAGCCCCCTTCACTGACGATATTTCGACATGGCAAACCTTACTCAATGAAAGTGATATAGGCATGGCTGGGCAAAGTACCGCTTTTGGTGATGCAATAGGTCTCGCAATATCTGTTTTTGAGCAATCAGAGACCCAAAATAGAGTATTAATTGTATTAACCGATGGTAATGATACCGCCTCAAAAGTTCCCCCAGTAGAAGCCGCTAAAGTTGCCGCGGCCCATGATATCAAAATATATACTATCGCCATCGGCGACCCCACTGCGGTTGGAGAAGAAAAGGTAGATATTGAGGTATTAAAGTCAATGGCTGAAATTACCGGCGGTAAAACCTTTCAAGCCTTAGACAGTGATGAATTATCACAAGTATACGCAGAAATTAACGCCCTAGAGCCACAGCAGTTTGATTCACTCTCTTTTAGACCCAGAGTAAGCATACATCACTACCCTATTGTGCTTTTTGTCAGCCTTTATCTTTTTGCTCTCTTTATCGTTAATGTCCGTATTCGTATGACACTGGCAAAGCAAGGTCACTCACAATCGGCAACGGGTAATAATGCCGATAGTAGCGAAAAGGTGGCAAACCATGATTAATGAAATATCTCTATTTTTTAATAGTTTGCAGCACTTTCATTTTTTGCGTCCCTATTGGCTACTCGCCTTTGTAATAATTTTTTATATCATCAAGGCATTCTCCATGCGAGATGATAGCTTAGTCCAGTGGCGAAAATTAATGTCAACACAAGTGTTGCAACACTTAACCGTTAGCGGCAATAACAGCCATTGGTTGTCACCACAGAAAATGTCACTGATTCTCGCTTTACCACTTTGTATAGTGTTGATGGGGCCTACTTGGCAGCAACAACCCTCACCATTTAGCGAAAATAACGCGCCACTAATAATTGCCTTAGATGTTTCTAAAACCATGGAGCAAAGTGATATCCAACCATCAAGGCTATTGCGTGCTAAACAAAAAATCATTGAGCTTCTAGCACTTAGAGGTGACAGTAAAACCGCATTAATTGCTTTTTCTGGTAGCGCTCATGTGGTTATGCCCATGACCAATGATAGAGAAATGATCCGTCACTTCCTCGACGCATTAAGCGAAAAAATCATGCCAATACCAGGCAAATTACCTGAATCAATATTGCCATTAACTGAAGCCTTACTTAAACCTTCGACAGTCCCAGGTACGGTGTTATTAGTTGGCGATGGCGCAACCAGTAATACGGTTGATGCATTTAAACAGAATTTTTCTCAACAATCTGCTCAACTTGTTGTTTGGGGAATAGGTAGAGAAGCTAGCAATGAAGATACCGCAGAGCTAAATACCGATATAATACCAATACAATTAGCGCAACTTGAGGCATTAGCCAATCAAAGTAATGGTCGATTAATATTGATGACTGACGATAAAAGTGATGTTTACCGAGTGAATACTTATATTAAATACAATCTTGTTATCGTCGATGACAACAGTAGACCTTGGCATGATTCAGGCTATCCCATGGTGTTCGTCGTTGCGGCAATATTTTTGTTCTGGTTTAGAAAAGGCTGGACATTGCAATGGTAAAAATTATTTCGTCTCTTACGAAAAAACAGCTAGTGATTACCAGCATAATCGGCTTTAGTCTCTTTGCTTATTTTAAGCCTCAACAGTTTACTGATTTATGGTTGACCCGAGACCAACAAGGCCAAATTCTTTTTAATTTTGGCCATTACCAACAAGCAAGTAACACCTTCAAAAGCACGCAATGGCAAGCATATAGTAACTATGGTGCAGAGCAATATAAGAACGCCGCCACCTTATATGCTCAGTTCAATGATATTGATAGTCAAATTGCCAAAGCAAATGCCCTCGCCCATGGCAGAGAATACGTGACAGCACGAGATTTATATCAACAAGTGTTAGCTGCTGCCCCCAACAACACTGCGGCTAAAACCAATATTGCCATAGTGCAAGCAATTATCGATGAAGTTAACCGTTTATCCGAGAGCCAACGTGCAGAAGAAGGCGAATCAATAAAAGAGCTTGGCGATGAGCCGCAAACGGGTGATGGTGCTGAACGTAAAGAAGCGCCAAAAGAACAAGAAATTGAACAACTCAGTGCAGAGCAGTTACTGCTTGACCCGAGTTTAAATGAGATGTGGTTAAGACAAGTACAAAAAAATCCAGCCAACTTCTTGTCACAAAAGTTTTATATGCAACAAGCGCTAAAGAAACAGCAAGCAACTGAACAAAAACAAGAAGAAACACAAGAAGAAACACAAGAGCAAACCAACAAAGAAGCTCAAGGAGATGGCAATGTTAACTAAACCTTTATGTTGCATAATTTTATGCTTCTTTTGTTTTGGCATATCACCATTAACTGTCTTGGCAAATCAAACTGACACGCTATTATCAAATGAAGACACTGTCACCATTGATGATCTGCTCAGTCAGGATAAGCTTTCCGTCAGCCTCAAAGTAAATCAAAAGTCCCAACAAATAGTCGGTCAAGCATTAGTATTAAGTATCGAAGTTGCAACCGACCGATGGTTCGCTAAAGGCAGCAGCATAGAAAGCTTTAATCTCGCAAACACGGTCATGCAGGCTAATAATGTTCAAACCATCAACGGCAGTAAACGCATTAATGGTCAAACATGGGCAACACAAACCCATGAAATCACTTTATATCCAACAAGTGCAGGTATTTTCCAAGTTGCACCTATTACGCTTGATGTTTCAATAAACAGCGAACAAAACGGTATTATTAATGGGAAGCTAAGCACGCAGCTTATCGAATTCGCCGTTGACTTGCCTAAAGCACTTGTTGGCATAGAAAATTTTATCGTCTCTCCTGACGTTACGCTTAACATTGATGGTCAGTTTGATGATAAAAAAGACTACGCTATAGGTGAAGCCATCACTCAAACCATCGTCATTACCGCCAGTAATACGCCAGCAATGATGATACCAGAGCTTAATATCAATCACGGTAAAGGTGCAGAGCATGACGATGCGATACTTGATGGAATAAGTATTTACCGCAAACCTGCACAGGTTTTTGATGAATCTAACCGCGGCACTTTATTAGGAACCCGAATAGAAGAGTTCACTTACATTTTTGAAAAAGCAGGCAAGTACGAAATTACTGAACGCACTATTTACTGGTGGAATACTCAAAGTAATAGCTTAGAAGCGTTAGTGATCCCAGCGTCAACTTGGACAGTCTCTTCTGGTAGCTTCGCTTCAGCAGCAAGCACAAGGTCTGCACTAACTAATTTAACGCTTAATACCAGTGTGGTACTCGTTATTGTTGCCTTGCTTGTTATTGTGCTAATGGTTTGGTTATTCGTTAAGTACTTTAAATTGATTAAAGCTTTTTATATTAAAGTTACTCACTACCAACAAAGGCAAATAAAAAAACGCTTTTTCAAAGCTATTATTCAAAAAGAGTACCTTGCTGCAAATCAGTACCTATTTCAATATGCCTTATCAACAAAAAAAGCCAAGCAGCTACAACATATGCCCTATGCAATCGCATTGAACAAAGTAGCCTTTGCTAAAGAGTCTGTCAGTCAAAAGGAAAGCTCATTAAGTATTGATATAAGCGATGCTAAGGCATTAATTAAACAAATAGACACCATGAGCGAAACAAAAGTTAACCAAGCTTATTTTAGCTCTGACAAGCCAATAGCGCTGAACAAAAGTTCATAACAGCAATAAGCGCTAGTTATTAGATAAAAACCTCTGTCTTGTCTTGATAATTTAACAAATAAAAACCCGCATAAGCTTATCGCTTATGCGGGTTTATTTTTATCTGCAAAGTACCCTTGAACTACATCAACAAAAACTTGCTATTGTAGTTTGGTAAATAACTAATCGCTATTACCGTCTTCAACTCGACTTTTCAATTTCTGACCGGGTCTAAAGGTCACGACCTTTCGGGCTGAAATTGGAATGTCTTCACCGGTTTTAGGGTTTCGACCTGGACGCTCGCTTTTTTGACGTAAGTCGAAATTACCAAAACCAGAAAGCTTTACTTGCTCGCCACTTTCTAACGTTTCGCGAATTTCTTCAAAAAAGATCTCAACCATATCTTTTGCGTCACGCTTGCTCAGCCCAACTTTTTCAAATAAATGTTCTGCTACTTCTGCTTTGGTAAGCGCCATTGCTTAGTCCCTCAGTGATGCATTTAACTCTGATTTTAAGGTTTCAACAACTCTATCGATAACATCAGTGATGTCTTTTTCTTCAAGAGTCTTATTGGTATCTTGTAAAACCAAGGCTATTGCTAGACTCTTAAAACCGTCATCTACGCCTTGACCTTGGTATACATCGAATAAGTTTAGATCAATTAAATAATTTCCGCCAACCTTTTCAATAAGTTGTATCACTTTTTTTGCATCAACATCTTCTTTAACCACGATTGCCAAGTCACGGCGATTAGCAGGGAAGCGAGAGATATCAGTGGCTTCAGGGATTTTTTGCACTAGTACTTCAGACAATAAAAGTTCGAAAACTAAAGTACGACCATTTAGCCCTAATTTCCTTTCTAATTCAGGGTGTAAGGTTCCAACGCAACCTACATAAACTCCATTTTTGGTAATTTGCGCAGTTTGACCCGGATGTAATGCGGCAACTTCAGCTTTTGAAAATTCATATTCACTGGCATTTGCCGTCAGTGCGAGTAATGCTTCAACATCACCTTTAGCATCATAAAAATCAGTTGCTGCTTTTTCCATGCTCCAATGTTCATCAACACGAAGGCCACTTACAACACCTGCCATCATATTTTGCTGACGTACACCGTTTTCTGCACTTTCATCAGGAACAAAACGTAAACCTGTTTCAAACAAGCGAACACGACCTTGTTGACGGTTTTGGTTATAGGCCATTGATTGCAATAAGCCCGTCCATAAACTTAGACGCATTACTGACATTTCAGATGAAATAGGATGAGGTAATGTCATCACAGCTTCGTCTGGATGTAATAAACTTTGTACTTTCGGGTCAACAAAGCTGTAAGTAATCGCTTCTTGATAATCACGATTAACTAAGGTTTGTTTTAAGCTTGCTAAAGAAAGTTTCGCTTCTTTGTTATCAACCATTTTCAACGTTGCTTTAGGGGCAATGTTAGGAATATTGTTATAACCAAAAATACGCGCTACTTCTTCAATTAAATCCACTTCGATTTTGATATCAAAACGATAAGCAGGTACTACAACAGACCAGACTTTATCTTGTGCATCACCGTTTACACTCACAACAAAGCCAAGGCGTGTTAGGATTTCAGTAACTTTATCATCTTCAATATGATGACCAATGCGGCTATCTAATTTTTCACGACGTAAGCTAACATCTTTTACTTGCGGGATATTGTCATCAGATTTAGCTTCAACAACAGGTCCTGCTTGACCACCTACAATCTCAAGTAATAACTGAGTTGCTCGTTCAATCGCGTCAAATTGTAACGTTGGGTCAATACCACGCTCGTAGCGATGTGAAGAATCGGTATGTAAACCGTATTGACGTGCTTTACCTAAAATAGCTAATGGTGCAAAGAAAGCACTCTCTAGGAAGATATCTGTGCTTTCATTTGTAACACCAGATTCAAGACCGCCAAAAATACCAGCCATTGCTAAGGCTTTGCTGTCATCAGCAATCACTAAAGTGCTTTCTTTTAGCGTTACTTCATTTTCATCTAATAAAGTAAGCTTTTCATCTTTATTCGCAAAACGAACGTTAATGCCGCCGTCTAACTTAGCTAAGTCAAATGCATGCATTGGATGGCCCAATTCAAGCAAGATGTAGTTAGTGACATCAACAACAGGATCAATTGAGCGAGTACCACAACGACGTAGCTTTTCTACCATCCAAAGTGGCGTTTGTGCATTTGGGTTAATGCCTTTAATCACACGGCCTAAATAACGCGGACATGCTTCACCCGCTTCAATATTGATGGCTAGTACATCATCTATAGTCGGTGTTGTATTGTTAATTTCAGGCTCAGTTACTGATAAAGAGTTAAGCACGCCTACTTCACGTGCTAAACCTTTGATACCTAGACAGTCACCACGGTTAGCGGTTAAATCAACATCAATGGTTACATCATTTAAGTCTAAGTATTCACGTACACAAGTACCTAATGGCGCATCAGAAGCTAGTTCCATAATACCAGCAGAGTCTTCTGCTAAGCCAATTTCCGACTCGCTACACAGCATACCAAATGAAGGCACGCCGCGTAATTTAGCCTTTTTAATTTTAAAATCGCCTGGCAGTACCGCGCCAACTGTAGCAACGGCAACTTTTAAACCTAAACGACAGTTTTTAGCGCCACACACGATATCAACTAACTCACCTTTTTCAACGGTGGCAGAGCTGTAATCGCCTAAGCTAATTTTTGTGACTTGTAATTTATCCGCATCAGGATGTGGTCCACATTCAACCACTTCACCAATAACCACACCAGTAAATTCACCGGCAACAGGATCAACGCCGTCTACTTCAAGACCAGCCATAGTAATTTGATGAGCTAACTCATCTGAAGAAAGTGCAGGATTTACCCACTCACGTAACCAAGATTCACTAAATTTCATTATGAGTTATTCCTACTTGAACTGTTTTAAGAAGCGAAGATCGTTTTCAAAGAATGCACGTAAATCGTTTACGCCATAACGAAGCATAGTTAAGCGTTCAACGCCCATACCAAAGGCAAAGCCAGTGTATACTTCTGGGTCAATACCAACACTTTTAAGTACGTTAGGGTGAACCATGCCACAACCAAGTACCTCTAACCATTTGCCATTTTTACCCATAATATCGACTTCAGCAGAAGGTTCAGTAAATGGGAAATAAGAAGGACGGAAACGAATTTCTACTTCTTCTTCAAAGAAATGATGTAAGAAGTCATGCAAAATACCCTTCAGGTGAGTAAAGCTAACATCTTTATCTACCATCAAGCCTTCTACTTGATGGAACATTGGCGTATGTGTTTGATCATAATCGTTACGGTATACTTTACCCGGAGAAATAATACGCAAAGGCGGCTTTTCAACTTCCATAGTACGAATTTGCACGCCTGATGTTTGTGTACGTAATACTAATTTAGGATTAAAGTAGAAAGTATCATGATCTTGACGTGCTGGATGATGCTCTGGAATATTTAACGCATCAAAGTTGTGATAATCATCTTCAACTTCAGGACCCGCTTTAGTTTCAAAACCTAAGTTTCCGAAAAAGCTTTCAATACGCTCAATCGTACGGGTAACTGGGTGCAAACCACCAATTTCAGTACCACGACCAGGTAAAGTGACATCAATTGATTCTGCAGCAAGTTTTTGCTTAATTTCTTCTGCTCGTAACAGCTCACCACGTTCGTTAAGTAATTTCTGTACTGCTTGTTTAGCAATATTAATTACCTGGCCCATTTTAGGCTTTTCTTCTTTCGGTAATTTACCTAAGCCTTTCATCTGCTCAGTGAATAAACCTTTTTTCCCTAAAAAGTTAACGCGCACTTGATCTAGTGCTGATGGATCTGATGCTGCAGCGATGGCTTCTTCAGCCTGCGCGACAATCGCATCTATTGTAGTGGTGTCTAAGCTCATGATTTCCTCTAAAACGGGGTAAATAAATGAATTACCAGTAAACTTAAGTTAAAAGTTCGCCAGCAAAGGCATTTATCAATAAGACTAATTCGAATAATAAAAATGGCACTGATTTTACACGAAAACTAATGTTTAGGTAGCTTTAGCTAGCAGAAATAGTCGCTTTTTTACGAGAAAAGCTAAAATTTGCTTTGTTTGGCGAAAGCCAAGGTGGAATAAACGATAAATTATACAAAATACTGCTGAGATTAGTTAAAAACGATAAAAGTGTTATTAACTCTTCGGAGTTTTGCTAGCTAGCTCTGCTTCTCGCTTCATCAAAAGAAATGTCAGATACATTTTGGTTGGTAATGAAAAAATTAACCCTAGCGCGATACACAAGGCACTGATGATAATACCTCTCACCCCAAGAGAATGCATATAATCACTAAACATATGAAAATAAATGCCCAGTGAGATCAAGCACAGTCCAAGAATAATTGAGCTTTTTAATAACAGGATTAAGCGCTGCTCTGACATAAATCTCCGATGATAATTCAAGATGAATACCGGCTATTATTTACTTAGCGAACCAACAGCCTAATATTGCTATCAAAGCTGTTGGCCTTTAATCACTAGGTTAACGACTGTAATAAGGCTTCTACCGGATGACGCGCTTTTGCATCACTAAAACGTTTTACTTGTGAGCGACATGAAAAACCTGTCGCTAATATTTGCTCAGTATCTAAACTCGCTAACTTAGGTTGCCAACTCAATTCAAATAACCCTTGAGAGTTGGTTAAGTTTGCTTTTTCATGACCATAGGTTCCTGCCATGCCACAACAACCAACTGCAACCTTTTCAAGTGTCAAACCAAAGTAATTAAAAATAGCTTGCCAGTCATTTTCACTATTTACTAGGGCAGTTTTCTCAGTACAGTGAGCAAACAACTTAAATGGTTTTTCCGATGCATTCACGTCAAATTTAACATCAACATTTTGTTTAACAAATTCCGTAAGCCATTCATGGGCTAGCATTACGTTAAAATCACCACGCTTTTCTTGTAAAGTTTTAGCGTACTCATCTCTATAACAAAGCACCATAGAAGCATCCATGCCTAGCATAGGAATATCAAGCGCCGCTAATTGATTTAAAAACTCGCTACTGCTTTTTGCTGTCTTAGCAAATCGGCTTAAGAAACCTTTCACATGTTGTGCTTTACCATTAGGCTTAAACGGCAATAAGATTGGTTCTAAACCAAGTTTTTTAATTAATGCCATCATACTGTGAACAGTATTAGCATCATAAAAAGAAGTAAACGGATCCTGAACTATCAGTACATACCCTTTTCGCTGCTCTGATGTTAACCCTTGTAACTTCTGTAAATCAAAGCCTGAATAGCCAGACTGTTTAACTTGTTTTTTCAACGTTGGTACAGACAATAGCGGTGTGTTTACATAACCAATGGTTTTTGCTGATAACTTGTCATAAATTTTATTATTGAGCACAGCGTTTATAATTTTAGGTGCTTTTGCCATCAATGGCGCAAGTATCTCAACGTTAGCAACTAAATGATCTTTTAACGGCCTTGCATAGCGCGAATAATAAATATTGATAAAACGCGCTCTAAAATCTGGCACGTCAACTTTAATAGGACATTGACTAGCACACGCCTTACACGCTAAACATCCTTGCATGGCTTCCATCACCTCATGAGAGAAATCACCATTACCATTGGGATCTTCTTCAGGTTTGCTAATAAAATTAATGCGAATTTTTTCTGCCGCGCTACTGAGTATTTCTTTAACTGACCAAATACTTTTATCGCGATTAATTTTATCTTCGAGCTTAAGGATATCTATGCCCTGCTTTTCTAATAAACGCAGCCATTCACGCATCAAGCCTGCACGACCTTTAGGTGAATGTCTTCTATCCCGAGTAATTTTACTTGATGGGCACATAGGACTGTTCGCATCATAGTTAAAGCACAAACCGTTACCGTTACAATCCATTGCTGCGGTAAAGCTTTCTTTTACCGTCACCGGGATCTGCCTGTCGAAATAGCCTCGCTTGGTATCATCAACACTGACCAATTGTTCTTGAGAATCAATTGGCGTACAAATCTTACCAGGATTCATTTTATTGCTCGGGTCAAAAACCGCTTTAATCTTTCTTAACTCGGTAAATAGCTGCTCACCAAAAAATTCTGGGCCATATTCACTGCGATAACCTTTACCATGTTCACCCCACATTAAACCGCCATATTTAGCCGTTAATTTCACTACTTCATCGGATAAAGTACGCAGCAATTTCTCTTGTTCAGGGTCGCACATATCCAGTGCTGGTCGTACATGAAGCACACCTGCATCAACATGGCCGAACATGCCGTAATTTAAGTCATAACTATCTAATAGTGCTCTAAACTCACCAATAAAGTCAGCCAAGTTTTCAGGTGGTACAGCAGTATCTTCAGCAAAGGCCAAAGGCTTTTGGCTACCTTTAGTTTTACCCAACAAGCCAACGGCTTTTTTACGCATGGCATAAATTTTATTGATACTGGCAAGATCGGAGGTAACCTGATAGCCAATGACACCACAACTGCCACTTTCTTTATCTTTAGCGGTTAATTCATCAAGCTCGCGGGTTAATTCAGCCACTTGCTCTGCTAGGCCTTCAACGCTATCGCCGTTGTATTCAACAACATTAATGCCATCCATCACCTGATCTGGTACATCAGTAATCAAATCACTGACGCTGTGCCAAACAATGTCTTGCTTAGCTAGATTTAAAACCCTTGAGTCAATGGTTTCTACAGAGGTTGCTTTGGCTTCAACTAAGGCTGGAGAATGACGCAGTGCAGAATCAAAACTATCATATTTAATATTGATCAGTGTTTTAGCAACGCGGATGGGGTTGATGTTCAGCTTTGCTTGACAAACAAAAGCAAGAGAGCCTTCAGAGCCTGTGATCAAGCGAGATAAGTCAACGCCTGTAACATCACCATTTCTATCTGTTTTTAGGACATTCTCTAGGTCGTACCCCGTTAAAAATCGGTTTAAGCGCGGGAACTTCTCTAACACTAAATCACGGTTTTCTAAACAACTAGTCAATACCTGCTGCATAATGTGGCCATGACTACTACTTTCAGCAGCTAACGCTTGCGCATCCGTTAACTTTATTGGCTTAGTTGATAAAACCTCACCATTGGCTAATACCGAATCAAGTGCTAGAACATGATTTGAAGTTTTGCCATAAACTAACGATCCTTGTCCTGAGGCATCGGTATTTATCATGCCGCCAATGGTGGCACGATTCGATGTTGAACAATCTGGCGCAAAGAAGAAACCATGGGGGCGCAAATAGTCATTTAGCTGATCTTTAATAACACCAGCTTCAACACGCACCCATTTTTCCTCAACGTTAATTTCTAATACTTTATTCATGTATTTAGATAAATCAACGATAATACCAGGCGTTAAACTTTGACCGTTGGTGCCCGTACCACCACCACGGGCACTAAATTTTATCGATAAGAACTGCTCTTCGCTGGCTGTTTTAGTTAATAAAACAATATCCGCTTGGCTTCGCGGCTGAATCACTAACTGTGGTAGTTGCTGATAAATACTGTTATCAGTCGCCACAGCCAACCTTGCGCTGTAACTAGCGTTAATATCACCGGTAAAATGGCCGTTTTTTAGCGACGCTACAAACGTTTCATATAACGGAGGAAGGTGATTCTGGTGACTAATATGAGGAAGCATAAAGAGTAATTTTTTAATCATTATAAACAAGACAGTAGCATGAGTATATCATGCTCAATTTGAATTTTTACTCTAAAAATTGCTATTTATTCATTATTTATAGTAAAATTTGCATAGAACTGCATACTTTATTCAATTAAAAATAGGAGCTGTTGTTCTTTCAAAATTTTTTTGCGGCGAATTGTTGGGTATTTATACAAGGCAGAGCTTTTGTAATGTGGTTATTCCACATAAAAAGGCGATTACGCCGTAAAAATGACCAACAAACGCTGTCCGAAGGAT
>CAJXPG010000020.1 GCA_913057925.1 uncultured Colwellia sp.
CGTTAATATGGTATGAGTTACCAATACCGTTGAGATTATTTATACTTTTCAGCTTCCGGTTTAAGAAATCTATTTTCATTTTCTTTACTTGGTAACATACAGCTATCGTATTTACCAAATAATGAATACCGATTTAGAGCTATACGATCATAAAGCCAGTTTCTTATTGCCGTTGGGATTATTTTGAATACAAATAATATGCGCCATGGGAATCCAAGCTTATTTACAACATTTAAAAATGCATCACTTTTATCAAAATACTGCTTACCTTCTACATACAGCATGGTATCGAAATGATCCGTTGGCATACTGAAATGCGCCAGTATGCTCTGACCTTCAGGAGATTGAACGCTACATAGTTTAAAGTGCCGTTGGTTATCATATTTAATGATGAATTTGCTCCATACATTACAAAGCTTGCAGACACCATCAAAGAGAATTACACAATCATTCTCATCTACGTTAGGAGGATACTTTTCGACGGTCATACCTTCTCCTTTTCTTGCTCACTTTTTACTTTTTTATTTAATTCGACAAGTAAAATCAAACTAAAGCCAATTAGAGCAATATTAGTGGTAACTGGGTTAAAGGCTTCAATAAGAAGTTGGGGCTGCAATATTGCGACAAAACATAACAAGCCAGCAAGCCCGATAATGTTTAAGTAAATTATCGTTTTATTGCGATAAAAAATGAAGAATAAAACTCCAAAAATAACCTCTCCAACACCCGCTGACTTAGTAACTAAATATGAAAGCTCGTTCGATAAACCAATGCTGGCAGTCATGGCTTTTTCTAATGGTGCAATATGAACAAGTTTTGGAAAAATCCCATGATATAACCAACTAAAGGAAATAATGAATCTTGCAATTTGTAATGATGACAAGGTTGGCCTCGTAATATTTAAAATTATGGTTGAATTACTATTAACTTTGGTGGCACAAACATAGGTAGTGTATAAATAAATTCATGATTGTTCTATGTTTACTAGTTCTGGTCTATTTGGCAAATCTTTGGGTAAAACTAATGCCCATACTAAGCCTAGTTTCTTTAGTAGTATCAAAACAGACCAACCTAAATCAGATTGACCTGACTTAATTCCTAATTTTGCTGATCCCGGATAAGCATGATGGTTGTTATGCCAGCTTTCACCCATTGTTAATATGGCCGCAAAGCGCACATTATGGCCTTGAACATGTGCATCTTTAACATGCCAGTGACGTTCACCTTGATTGTGAGCAAAATAGCCTATGAACCAATGCCCTAGTATCGAAACACTTACCCTCATGCAGATACCCCAAATAACCCAAGATAAACCACCTATTGAGAAAAACAACAACGCCCAAGGCAATTGTTGCAACATCCAAGTTCTTTCCATAAAGTTAAAAAAACTGTCTTTTTTTACTCTATCTTCTAGCAAGAATTTGGGTGGTTCATCTAACTGGATATCACAAAATAACTGCCAATATGCATCAATAAGCATTGATTGTTTATGACCAAAATAGTCGTGACATTTAAGTTGACGTTGTGCCCAGTCGCGCATGTCATGGGTTTTTATCATCCCTATTGGACCTGCTAAACCAACAATAACACCTAGATGTACGAAAAAATATTCTAGCCATAATGGACATTGATAACTTTGATGAATTAACTTGCGGTGCATTCCTAAAGAATGCCCAAGACAAAGTGATGCTCCCGTTGAAATAACAAATACAGACAGTGCTTCGAGAGAAAATGTTAATACGCCACCAATTACCGATAGTAGCAACATACTGCCGAGCCAAAATAATTTGGTTTTTGACAGTACAACTATGCCGTCATTAGCATTGCTACTTACTGAATCATCTATTCGTTCGTTGTGATACTTGGAAATATGCTTAACGTCACTCATGTGCTACTGCTTGAATGTTTAGGCGTTATCACTTCATCCAACAGAAATTCAGCCGACTTTCCTACAGCATATTCTTGCAATGGACCGAAATACCACACGGGATCAAGAAAGCGGTGATATTTTATTCGCAGAGTGACTTTAGTTTTGTTGTTATCTATGGGCTCTAGGTTAATCTCAGTACCATAAAGTTTCAGGTAATTTGATATATAACTGCTATCCTCGACAAAGCGCGTTCGAATGTAATTGTCCTCCACCTCACTGATTTCCAATTTCATACTACCTTCATGTGTATTAGTGACAAACCAGCGGTGGTAGCGAAAGTTGATAGTATGTACATCTCCTGCAACTAGCGTTTCTGCATCAATATCGTAAGGCATAGGAAAAAGAGTAAGCAGCCAATGTCTGGATTTATCCAGCTCAATAGGCTGCTTTAATTGATTTTTAATATCATCAATATTTGCAGAGATGATTTTTTTACTTACAACCTCGTATTCACGCTCAAAACTAAATTCGGGGATCACGCCTTCAAATGCACTTAATAATATGAATACTGGCAGTACATGTGAATAACTTGTCCCTTGGTTTTTATTGTTTCTATATCTTTTAAAGGCTTCAAGTAAAAACATCAGTAGGATGATAAAGAAGTAGATGGGCATAAACATTAAAACACATACAAACCCCTCAAAAAGTATGATTGAGCTACCAAGCATAATGACCAATGAAAGTATGATTATATTTACGTATCGCCTTTTCCAATTATGAGGTGGTTCTGGTCTTTCAATGAAAAGAAGAGTGACAGCAATTAAGAATGGGATTCCCACATACAACAATGCTGAACGGTCAAAGTTGTACTCCATAAGGAATCTAATTAATAGCGAAACAACACCAATAATGACTAGTATTAGGATGTTTTTGTTTCTGACCTTATTAAAAACAGGCTTAGTCATGCTGCTCTACCTTACTGAACATAATTAAAAGAATTAAAACGATAATCGGAAAGTTCTTGGTTATTGGTCCGAACGGATGCAACCAAAAACTTGCATCAATAACGGTTAAAATTATCGTGTAGGTTGCTATCACTACTACTACTTGTACAATGCAGCATAACTTTGTTTTGACTGAGGTTAGAAGCCAAAGCCCAAGTACAATATCTAAAGCACCTCCAGCATAAACGGAAAAGTCTGCCATTGAACCTGTGATATTGGCGCTTGCTAGGATTTCATAACCAATTTCAGGGGAGAAATAAATGGAGGTTAGCCCTGTAAAAATCCATAAAAAGGCCAATGCATATATTGCAGATTTATATAATTTTTCTTGGTTATTTTGTTTCATAGTTATGGCCTAAGCAACAGGGAATGGCTTGAAAACCATTAGCCAGAAAATACCTATGATTGCTGTAAAAGCAGGAATGCCCAGCAGCGTCCATGTTTTCATCAGTGACTTAAATTCAGGCGTAACTTGATTGGAGTCTACAGATACTTTGGCTAATTCACGTAATTTGTATTGAATACCAAGTACTGGTAACCAACAGAGTCCGATGAATGCAAACAGTACCACAACCCAATAAAACCATGGTGCTGAAAATGAATATCCTTGCATGTTCATCAAAAGTATCCCTGTTATTATTTGGGTAATAACAGCAGGTGTAGTGAAAATCCAATCGCCTAAAATTACATGCTTGGCCGTTATATAAATCGCTTGAGGATTATTAGAACGATTAGCCATAAACATAAAAAAGGCAATACCAGCGCCAGTGCCTGTTACAACAACAGCAGCTAGAATGTGAATCAATTTAAGGATTAAATAATATTCCATCATTCTTTCTCATTTATTTCTTTTGAAAAAAATTGTTCTTCATAATGAATACCTAACGCATCAAAATAAGTATCGAATTCACTTAATTCAAACATACCTGCACAGGGTTTAGCGCCTGTTTCTTGTTGTCCGCTTTGGCTATCACTACTCAAAAGCTTTCTTGCTAAAATAATAGTTGAAAGCGTTGGGATATAAGGGCCATTGCCCTTTGGTGCATACAAGGTCCACTTTACTTCGTTTGCGTTACCATCATTGCCTTGACCTTTTATAAGCACTTCCATCGCGCCCTTATCGCTACCAAAAGGAAGGAATATATTACTGGTGCTTACGATAGCTTTGGATAATGGTGCCCAATTCTTTATTAATCCGACTTTAGAAAGGTAGGCCATGCCAACCATTGTTTTATGTAATATTGGTAACTCTAACCCAGCTTGAAAGCTAACTTGCTCCGTTACACCATATCGGCTAGGAAACAGCTCTAAATCAGGTACATCTACATTCGCTAAGTGTCGCTTGCCAACAAAGCCACCAAAGTCATTTACTTTAGAATCCATCCAGCCATAAACATCTTGCCAACGTCCATCTTTAAATACATTCAGAGGGTGCCCTGTGTAAGATAGAATTGCTTCAACTGTTGCTAATCCACGTTCTGCTTTATTCCCCGGAGCAATAGCTAAGTTAATAGAGTCAATGGTACTAAATTGATTTTGATAGCGCTCAATCACGGCTGACGACAAGCCTGGCACTGAACTAGCGCCACTTACGATTAACACACCTTTATCTCTTGCTTCGTTGTCTAACTCAGAAATATCACAAACAAACCTTCTGTCATCAGCTAAATCAATATAATGAGTGCCACATTCAATGCAGGCTTTTGGCACACGATAGTCTTGTCCTTGAAAAGGTCCACTGGTATGAATAACAAGATAAGGTGATAGGGTAGCTAACTGATCTTTAAAATCATCCGCGAAAATATCAATGACTAATGGCTCTAACTTAGCGACAGAAGTATTTTCTAGATTTGCTACTAACGCTGAAGACTTACTTAAGTTTCGACCAGCAATGAGTATGGTGATATCTTGAAGTCTGGCAAGGTTCTCAACAATCCTTTTACCAAAATTTCCATAACCACCAAGGACTACAACATTTTTCACTTAGCTTCTCCCTTCAATCGCCAATTAATTCCGTAGTAAATAGCTGCTCCAACTAAACCGCTATATAGACACACCTTGTGTAACATCGATACTGAAATCAATCCTAAAAACTGATTGTCTAAGGTAAAGGGGAAGAATGGTTCAACATCTGAATGCATAATGCTATCAAGTAAAACATGACTAAAACTGCCAATAAAAGCACTTAAGAACACCACCCACCACACAATTGAGATGGGATTGTCACTCTTAGAAATCCTCAGTATTTTCAAGCCGAACTCTGATAAGTACTTCCCAGTAAACCCTGCAAAAATGGCAATTAATATTGCGCCAACATAGGTGTGGGTAAAACCATGTAAGTGACCTTCGCCAGAAATCAAAACAATGAGCGGCTGAATATCCATAACAATTTGAGTCCAGCCAAATACCATTAAACTAAAACTGCCTTGCAGTAATGATTTAATAAGGATTCCTGGTCCCATATGTATTGGCGTGAATGGCATTATGAACTCCCTTGATTATTCATAATTAATACAGCGGCTTTAGCAACTGCTTGTGAGGACTCTTTCGGTTTTGCTTGTAATATAAAGTGAGGCCCATCAATTTCAATGTACTCAATATTTCTAAATACATTGCTAAGCTCTCGGCTTTTTCCAGGTGATATAAGCCTATCTGAAAGCGCTTGAATATAAACGGTGGGGACATCAAAGGTAGCTGAGGGAAGTATTTGCTGGCTCATTACAGCTAATCTACTTTTTAAAATATGGTCGGGGATTGATTCAGTTACTTTTATAAATTTAGACAGAAGTTCTTTTGATGCATCTTTGCCAAGTAATAATAACTTATGACCAATTTTGGATAATGGGGCTGAAGCTAGTTTTTTTATTGGCAAAACCTTAGCTATCGGTAGCAGGTATCTATTAGGACAACTTAGAAAGCTAGCTACAAATATAATCCCTTTCATATTAGTGAGATCTTGCTTTAGTAACTCTGGAACTATGCCCCCCGAAAACGACTCTGCTAGTAAGATATAGTCTTCTTTTGGCAGTTGCTTCTCTAATGATTTAGCTAAATAAGAATGATCTTGAGGTCCCTGTTGTGGCAAGGCAATAACTAAATAATCACCATCATGGTATGACAAAAACTCTTCAAATAGTTCTCCTGTTCCATCCATTCCTGGTAATAATACTAGTTTCAAAATAAACCTTATCCTATCCTTAGGGTTAACAAAACTTAACTACTCAAATTACGCTCAAAATTAACGATATCAACGCCAGATTTAACTTTGTACTGCTGAGCTAAACGACCACCTGATTTTACTTTTTCATCGATTGTTTCAAACATGTCTGCCGATTCAATACGTCTAATTAAGCTTTTACGTTGTATCGTTTTTCCGATGATCGTTTCAATAACAGACTTTAGCTGCCCTACGGTAAAGTACTCTGGTAAACAATACACAGGCACCATTGAATAAAGTGCTTTTTGTTGAAGGCGCTCTTTGGCTTGTTCAATAATAATCTTATGATCAAAGGCGATTGATAAACTGTCTATTTTATCAATATCTATCCATTGAACGTCATCAATGGTTTCTATGTGTGATGAGACTTCTTGTGCTGCTATTAAGGCAAAGTAAACCAAGGTTACACTAAACCCTCTAGGATCACGGTCAATACCAGAAAAGGCTTGTAGCTGTTCGAGGTATTGAGGTGCAACACTCGTTTTCTCTTCCAGTTTTCTTAAAGCTGTTACATCTGTTGTGGTATCTGAATCAATATCGACAAAGCCACCAGGAAGGCCCCAGCTACCGATAAACGGCTCATTTGCTCGCTTAACCATCAGAACTTTTAAAGCATCATCTTTTACGGTAAATAGAACACTATCAACTGTAAATAGGGGATTCTTAAATTCATTAATATCGTAAGTGTTCGTCATCGTGCTCATTCAAAGTAAACTTTATGTCTTAATGACACATTAAATCAATTTCTCTTTTATATCAACAAGAACAGTTCATCAAATTAAATAAGAAATAATATTTGACAACTTAATGTCCTTGAGACATATTTAATATTGTGTCGCTGTGACACATTTGTAAAAGGAGATTATTATGTTTGGTTTTAAATATATAAAAGCAGATCCTTCAACACACCTCATGTTATTCAGAGAAGGAAAAATTAAGTTAGAAGGAGTCGGTGTAAACTTTTTCTATTATGCGCCTAGCTCTTCACTTGTCGCTATACCAAGTAATAGTAAAGAGTTGCCTTTTGTTTTCAGGTTACAAACGTCTGACTTTCAAGAGCTGACAGTGCAAGGACAAGTTACTTATCGAATTGAACAACCACATGAAGCGGCAAAAATGCTGAACTTCACTATTGATACAAAAGGTAAGTACACATCAGAAGATCCTAAGAAAATGGATGAACGTGTTCAGCGTGCTGTTCAAGTGTTATTGCGAAATCATATTGAATCTAAATCACTTAGAGATTCTTTAGTTTGTGCTCGTGAGCTAACCATTGATTTGAAAAAAGATCTAGATGGCGCTGAAGCTATAGCGAGTCTTGGTATAGAGATCACTGATGTTGCATTAACATCAATTAAACCAACTCCTGAAACAGGAAAAGCACTTGAAGCTGAAATTAGGGAAAGCTTATTAAAAGAGGCAGATAATGCAATTTATGCAAGACGCTTATCAAGCATTGAACAAGAAAAAAGCGTTAAAGAATCTGAATTAGAAACTGAAAAAGCAATACAGAAGAAAGAACAAGACCTTGAAGAGTCACGATTAGAAGCACAGAGATTAAGAAAAATTCAGCAATTTAAGATTAACCAAGAGGAAATTACAGCCCAGATTGAAGATGAGAAACAACTCGAAGAATTGGTCTCTATTAATTCAGCTAACGAGAAAGCTCGTGGTGATGCACAAGCTTATAAAATACAAGTGCAAATGCAGGCTTATCAAAATATTGATACTGATAAATTAAGAGTAATGAGCATGAGCGGTATGGCACCAGAGCAGCTTATTGCCCAAGCAATAGAAAACTTAACGCAAGGTGATAACCAAATAGGTAATTTGAATATTTCACCTGATCTATTAACAACGTTGACCAATACCTAAAGGAGCTTGTTATGCTCACAGATAGAAAAATAGTAGTTGTCACAAGAAAGACTAGATTGCAGGAATTAAAGGAAAAATACTGCACGCTTGGGCAGGCTAAGTTTTATCTTGAACATTTAGGTGAGTCATTTAGTGACTATGAAGAAGAAAGTACTCTTTACTCCAACTCTGTCGCCCAATCTATTAGCCTGTTAAAAACAGTTGGTAGGGTTCAACAGCTAGAAAGAAGTGTGCTTTCAACTTACCTGTTTTCTCCCGATGATTTAGTCGTAGTTATTGGTCAAGACGGTTTAGTGGCTAATACGCTTAAGTATCTAAATGGACAACCTGTAGTGGCAGTTAATCCTATTCCTAAGTTTTATGATGGCCAGCTTTTGCCCTTTTTAGAAGCTGAACTTGGTGAAGTAATTCTACAAGTGCTAAACCAATCTATTAATTCAAAAGCAATTGCTATGGCTGAGGTAAATACCAACATTGGCCAAACATTGTTAGCGGTAAATGATCTATTCATTGGCCCCAAGACACACACTTCTGCAAGGTACATGATGTCTGTTGATAATCACCAAGAAGAACAAAGTTCTAGTGGCGTTATTATTAGCACAGGCTTAGGCTCTACTGGTTGGTTTAGAAGCATAATTACAGGTGCGAGTGGTATTATGGATAAACCGATTAACCATCACCTACAAAACGGATTCTCGTGGGATAGTAAGTTTCTTTATTATTCAGTTCGGGAGCCATTTCCGTCAGTAAATACAAAGTGTAGTAAGGTTTTTGGCAAAATAACCAATCATTCAAAATTCAGCATGTCTTCAAAAATGGCTGAAAACGGTGTCATCTTTTCTGATGGCATTGAGCAAGACTGCCTTGAGTTCAATGCCGGAACTATTGCCAATATATCTATAAGTAGTCGCGTTGGAAATTTAATCACTCCTCACTAGCTTTCCTCGCTATATCAGTAGGTTATTTTAGCTGTCACACTCACTGACAATAAAAAACAACCTTTATGTCTTTGTGACACAAATAAAGCTTGATCAATATTTAACTCTTTGCTAAATTAGATTGTGTCCTAGCGACACAAAAAATAAAAAGGAAGTAATAATGAAAATATTTAGCCATGACTCAACAGGAAATAAAACACCTATCGACTTTGACAGTTTTACTTTTGCTGGCGGAGAAGAGCATATTCGTTTTAATACAATGGACTTTGAAACTACGGTAAAAATAGAAATCTTTGAACGCCTTACTGATTCTTCAAAGCTAATTCAATTAATGGTTGCCGTTGATGCGCTTAAAAGACTTTCAAATGAAGCGACTCCTATTGAATTGGTTATTCCTTATTTTCCTTATGCACGTCAAGACAGAGTATGTGTTGAAGGCGAAGCGCTAGGTGCAGCAGTTATGGCAAATTTCATAAACAATTTAGGCTTTGCCAAAGTAACTATTTGGGATGCGCACAGTGAAGTATCACCAGCATTATTAAATAGAGTCGTAAACGTACCACAAATTAACTTGCTTGAGCGATGCGATGAATTAAGCCAACGTCTATCTACAGGCGAACTTACCTTGATTTCACCTGACGCTGGCGCTAGCAAAAAAACAATTAAAATTGCTGAGACATTTCATGGGGAGCCTGAAGTTATTCAAGCTCAAAAAATGAGAAATTTGAAAACAGGTGAAATCATTAAAACTGAGATTCTTGGCGATGTTAACGGAAAGAAAGTACTTATCGCTGATGATATTTGTGATGGAGGCAGAACATTTATCGAGTTAGCTAAAGTATTAAAAGACAAAGGCGCTGTGGAAGTATCTCTGTTTATCACACACGGTATTTTCTCAAAAGGATTAGAAGTATTTGAAGGGCTAATTGACGCTATCTATACAACTGATTCATTTAGAGCCGCTGAAGAATTCAGCACAAACAATAAAATTAAATTACAAATTATTGAGATGTAAGGAGACTATCATGACTATTACCGCTGCTAGTATGCAAAAAGATGTTTATAAAGAATTCCACAGCCGTGCTTACCACCCTGATGTGACCGAAGTTTATGCTAACTTCACATCAAGAAGTGGCAAATTAAGTAATGTTGAAAATAGTGACAAAGTAGCATTTGTTGGTCTTCAGTATTTTATTAAAAGCTACTTACAAGAAGAGTGGGCTGAATTCTTTAACAGTGATAAAGCTGTAGCTGTTGCAAACCATAAACGTATTATGAGTTCAATGTTGGGCTACCCTGTAAACGTCAAGTATTTAGAAGACTTACACGATTTAGGTTATTTACCATTAAGAATAAAAGCACTACCTGAGGGAACACTTGTACCTTACTTAGTGCCGCCAATCACTATTGTGAATACCAAAGAAGGCTTTCAGTGGTTAACAAATATGATTGAGACAGTTTTAAGTTGTGAAAACTGGCCAATTCAAACAAGCGCTACTACTTCAGTTGCTTATTTAAAAGTATTCAAGGAGTTTGCTAATAAAACGGGACTTCCTCTAGATTTTGTTCCTTTTCAAGGACATGATTTTAGCTTTAGAGGTATGTTTGGTAAGCACGCTGCTGCTATGAGTGGTTTTGGTCACTTAGCTTCAGGATTAGTAGGTACGGATACCATACCAGCAGTATTATTTGCTGAAAAATACTATGGCGCAAACGTGGAGAATGAGCTTGTAGGTTGCTCTGTAGATGCTACTGAACACTCTGTTACTTGTTCTTGGATCATGGAAGGTGAAATTGAGTTCTTTAAATATTTAATGAAGGAACAATCTCCAACTGGGATATTAAGTGTTGTATCTGATACTTGGGATTTTTGGACATTAGTAACTGATTATCTACCACAGCTTAAAGACGAAATAATGGCTCGCGATGGCACATTAGTGATTCGCCCAGACTCTGGAGATCCGGTAAAAATATTAACGGGGTATAAAATCTCTCCTGTTTCTGAGTACAGTGAGCTATTCCAAACTCAAGATGAAGCTGAAAAAGATGTGAAAGAAAATGCATATGAAGCATATCGCTGGAATGGTGAGTACTATGGCTTTGATGGTGATCAAACTATTCAATTAATGGCTTGTGAAGTGAAAGGACTTATTGAATGTTTATGGGATACTTTTGGTGGAACTACTACCAGTAAAGGGTTCAAATTACTTGATGACCATATTGGTGCTATCTATGGTGATGCTATTACCCTAAAACGCCAACGTCAGATATTACAACGCTTAATGGATAAAGGGTTCGCTTCAAAAGTAGTGTTAGGCATTGGCTCTTACAGCTATCAATATGTGACGCGCGATACTCACGGCTCAGCAGTAAAAGCTACCAGTGTTGTTAAAAACGGTGAACGTGTTGCTATTTTCAAAGATCCAAAGACTGATACGAAGAAGAAATCAGCTAAAGGTTTATTAAAAATTGAGCGAGTTGATGGTGAGTTAACCTTGTTTGATAACGTGACTGATGAAGAAGAAAATCAAGGGTTATTAGAGGTTGTTTTTGAAGATGGAAACCTTACAAAAGAAACCACTTTAGGGCAAATAAGAGAAGTTATAAACGAACAAATTTAGTGAAACATCTAAAAAGGAATGAGGACTTTACCTCACTCCTTTTTAGTCACAACTCATACGTGCAAACTTTAAGGGAAATAATGAGCTTTACGTTCAGACTTTATTGTCACTACACATAAGTATTTTCACTACACAAGTTAAATTTAAGCAAAGCTATAAAGTGAATGATTTTCATAGCTTTTATCTTCCAAGTAATTGACCTTTAAACAATCAATCGTTTATCTAATTATCCTCTTCAAGATATTGATTAATTAGTCTTTATCTCCTTGTCTATTAAAAAAGCTTCTCCTTAAAAAACAATATATTTAATACTGTATACAATATGTATTATTTATAGTATATTTCACGAAGGTGGTTTTTTGACCGCCTGTTGATGATGTAGCAACCTTTAGTTAACGAGTTGTTAACCTTGTCATGAGTTACCAAATACTAAAAATAATAAATAGTGTGGCTAGAGTTCTTGTTGTAAATGCAGCAAAGGCTAATTAGTCGCCAATAAAATATGCGACTAAGCATATACAGGAGAAGTTCATGTTCTTGCAATATAAAGTCCCTTCGTTGACGGCTTTAATGTTTACAGTGTCCAGCACTGCTGCATTAGCCGGCCAATTACCAAGCTCAGTGGTAGAAAATAAAGTGTCATTGAGTGCGCAAATTAGTGACACTCATGTTTGTGGTACAGATAAAAACAAACAAGATTGGCATGCAATACAAAAAGATAATCAATTACAACTTAAGCAAAAGCTGACGCAATCTATGATGAAGATGTCAGCACAACCAGAAATGCTAGCCGTAAACGGCAATGGCGTTGATGGTCGTTACTATATTCCGGTAGTTGTTCATGTATACGGTGATCAATATAACTGTACTGATGAAGCAGCCTACTGTTTAACAGAAAACAAAATTATTGATGCGTTAAATAAATCAAATGAAGATTTCCTAGGCACTAATACCCAAGACGGCCCAATTGCGGCTGAGTTTGCGGCAATTCGCGATAATTTAAATATTGAATTTGTATTAGCCAAAAAAGACCCGCAAGGTAACTCAACTAACGGTATTGTGCGCTACGCCAATAAAACCGGTTATGGTAATGGCTCTGGCCATGACGTAGAAATAGCCGCCGATGCTTGGGATAACTTCAAATACATGAACATTTATTTGATGAGTGATCTGTATGCTGATGGTGATACGGGCAGTTCAGGTGTAGCTTGGTATCCACAAATGAGCATGTCTGAAGCGGGTTTATCTCGTGTGGTATATAACGGTAATTACTTAGGCAGTAACACCGGTGAGAACTTTCGTTCTGTATTAACCCATGAATTTGGTCACTGGTTAAACTTACCTCACACTTTTGATGGTGATGTGTGTTCGGTTCATCAAGAAGCATTCTGTGAATCAACCGGTGATAATAACTGTGATACGCCACAGATGAGTAGCAGTATTTTACAAGACAACGCGCTAAATTGTGTTGGTGAAAGTACTAATACTGAAAACTTTATGCATTATTCTGATAATTATGCGATGTATACCCAAGGTCAAGTAAGTCGCATGACTGCTGCACTTCATGGTGATGCGCGTTCTACATTATGGAGTAATAGCAACCTTATCGCTGTTGGTTTAGAAGAATATACTAGTAACAGTGTTCGTCATTGGGATGGCTCTGGTTTAGATGTAGCGCCTACGGGACAAATACTGAATGAGTATACTAACCTTTCTGGCATTAAAGGCGAAACAACTACCTTTGAAGTTAACTTACCTCAAGGTACTGAAGCTGCTGCAATTTATTTGAAGGGATATAACCAAGATCCCGATATGTATGTCAGTAAAGGTGTTGCGCCATCAAAAAATGGTGATACCTGGATCGCAGATTATATTTCATTTAAATCAGCGGGTACTCCTGAGTTAGTTACTATCTCTTCACCTTCTTCAACCCAGCCTTATTTTGTTACCGTGGATGCATTTACTGATTATTCTAATGCGACTTTAGAAGTGTTATCGGTAGATGATCCAAGTTTATGCGTAGGTTGTGAGCGAATATTTTTAGCTGAAGAAACCAACCTAACAGCAACTAAAGGCGATGCGCTTAAGAGCTACCAATTTGAAGTACCAGCAGATGCTAATCGTGTTGTCGCAGTATTAGCTGGTGGCTATCAAGGCGACCCTGATATGTATGTCAGCAAAAACTCAATCCCAACAACGGCTGTTGCAGATTGTAAGCCTTTTAGCGCACCACGTTTAAGTGAGTTTTGTGATTTAGGTGCTGGTGGCGGTACTGTTAATGTGATCATCGACCCATTTTTAGATTACAGCGGCGCTACTTTTAGAGTGTATTATGAACGCGATACCGCAGTTTCTGATGGTATACCTACGGCTGAAGCTAATGGTGGCTATAACGGTATTATTAATGAAGTAATCAGCTTTAGTAGTGCAGGTTCGGTTGATGTTGACGGTAATATTGTCGCTTATCAATGGGACTTTGGTGATGGTGGTTCAAGTGATCTTGCTAACCCTGATTACACCTACACAACCAGCGGTACATATAATGCGACACTAACGGTAACTGACAATGATAATAATCAAGCTTCAGACTCTAGTGTGGTTAATGTGAGTGCTGGAAACGAAGCGCCAATTGCGCAAGTTAATGGTCCATTTGAAGAGTATGTTAATACAAGTATTGCCTTTTCAAGTGTTGGTTCTATCGATAATGACGGCACAATAACAAGCTACTTTTGGGACTTTGGTGACGGCAATAGCAGTACCCAAGCTAACCCAACGCATACTTATCAAACAGCGAGTACTTACACGGTAGAGTTAACTGTTACAGATAACAATAATGCTGCAAGTTCAATGTCAACTACTGCTGTTGTTAAGCCAATAATCATTGATTATTGTGCGATAACAGGTAACACAGGTTACGAGTGGATTGCAGGTGTTGATATTGGTGGTACTTCAAATACTAGCGCTAAAGAAGGCTATGCTGATTTTACTCAGATTAATATGCCGTTAACTGCTGGCAATAATACCGTGAGTTTAACTGCTGGCGGTAATTATTCAGAGCATTGGGCTATTTGGTTAGACACCAATAGTAATGGTCAGTTTGAAACTTCAGAACAATTACTTTCGGGTTTATCTGGCGCAGGTACCGTTGTTGGTCAATTACCAATTGATAATAGTTTAATTGGTTTAACAACGCGTATGCGTGTGGTAATGAAGTACGGTAGTGCTCCTACAACTGCATGTGGCAGCATTGGTGATGGTGAAGCTGAAGATTACACCGTAACTATTGTTGATAGCGGTAACGTAGCTCCTGTTGCCCAAGCAAATGGCGCATATGTTACTAAAATTGGTAATGCTATTTCGTTTGATAGCTTAGGCTCTAAAGATACTGATGGTGATATTGTTAACTACCTTTGGGATTTTGGTGACGGTTCTCAAAGCGCTGCTGCTAACCCAACATATACTTACTTAACAGCTGGTAGTTATACCGCTTCATTGACGGTTACTGATAACGATGGAGCAACACATACAGATACTGCCAATGTAACCATTGAACCTATTGATATTGATATTGAAAATGCTTGTTTAACTAAAGCAGCAATTACTGGTGGAAGGTTAACAGCGGGTCAAGCTGAGTGTTTAGGCAACAACAGTACTATTTGGTTTAGTTTAGGGGATGTATCTTCACATCAAACTGTTGCGGTAACTACAGGCTACGGTCAAGGTAACCTAGACATTTTGTATAAAAACGGTGGCTGGCCAAGTGATAGTAACTATGATGCTAAATCACAGGGTAATGGCACAACTACAACGTGTATGTCTTTAGCTGCAGGCGCAGATTACTGGTCATATTTAAAAGTGACCGGTGGTGCCAGTGATGCGACTATTGTTGTTGAATTTGATAGTCCGCTTTGTCAGTAATGAAAGTGAGTAAACCACTAGGATAATACAAAGATAACCTCAGTTGAGATTATCAATCTATCTCCTTAGAAAAGTAAAAAGCCTGCATTTGTTGCAGGCTTTTTTATTGCGATTTTTAAGTAGCGCCTAGGGAGTGTTAAGGCAGTGCTATTGCTCAGTTACTTGATAAACCGTCACTGTGCCAGAAACTTCGTTACCAATAATTAATAATGCATTACCATTTGGGCTGTCGCTTGCAGGAATGAATTTGATACTTTCAGGGCCTAAATCACCCGCCATATCAACATTGTCGCAATTCATACCTTGATTGCTATCACATGGATCAGCTAAATCATCATCGAGCTCAAAATCGATATCAAAGTTACGATTATTGTAATGGCTGACAAAAGTAGCGTTAAAGGGGTTAGTAACATCGTAAACAAATAAATCACCTGCACGTTCCTGTGCAATGAAAGCATAAGTTCTTCCTGAGATTTCACCTACTTCAATCGCTTCTGGTTCGCCGCCTTTATCATCAGAGCGATTATCACCCTTATTTTTTGTATGGGCAGCGTTAAAGTTATCGCCTAAAATAGCCGAAGAAATCTTGCCAAAATCATCACCAGAATCAAACACTAAATTGGCATTCTTATCCCAAATAGAGAATGAACGAGCGCCATAGGCAAATAACTTTTCAAATTCACCGTTGTCGTCTGCATCTCCTAGCGCTGTGGTTACTTTTAGTCTTCCCAAATAGTTCTTGCCGCCTGAAGCGTCGTACTGACTTTGCAATTCAGTTGATAAGGTTTTATTTAATTCATCAGGGTCGATAATGTCTTTAACGCGAACTTCTTCAGAATATGCGTCATATTCTCTAGCATCGCCTTCATTGGCAGAAAGAATAAACGTGCTGCCGTTCCAACTATAAGACGCTATTGTGTCTGGTTGGTACATTCCATATAGACCTTGAATGCTTTTAAATGAAGGCATTTCGTCTTTATTGGAAAAATCGAGTTGGTACTTACCCCAATCTTTATACCCTAAGGCTTTTACTTCAATCGTCATATCTTCAAGATTAATAATACCAATGGCGTTATTTTCTTGCAGGGAAACATAGGCGATATCACTGTCTTGAGCGGTGGTTATATATTCAGGCTCTAAATCTTTCGCGACAGTATTGCCTGTAGGGCCGGCAAACTTAACGCCAGCGGAAGATAGCAATGACATACGCTTTTCATCAGTATCATAGTCTTCAGCGGCTAGGTTATCATCGCTAAACACAATATCTGTGCTTAGGTTAATGGTGGCTGCGGTTTCTGCAGGCATGGCATCATCGATGGCAATAACAGATATAGAGCCTTCAGGATCATTGCTGTAATCAGAGTTAGGTTCACCTTCATTGGCAACTAGGGCTTTTTTACCATCGGTGGTAAAGGTAACCATATCAGGTAACGCCCCAGCTTCTACCGCATGAATGAAAGTTCCTTCACCTAGTTCATTTAAGCGATAAAATAATACAGCACCATTTGCTTGTTTTACTTCACCCTCAACGGCGATAGCCAGTAAATCATCGTGTATAGCGATAGAGTTTACCGCGCCTAGTGGCAGGCTTTTCTCTGCATCAGCACTTGTCTTAACCATTACGGTTGTTGGAAAGGTAAAGGCTGTTGAGTTTAAGCTTTCATCTGAAGTTGGTTGGCTCACTTCTGTTGTTGGCAAGTTGGTTAAACTAATCACTTCAATTTGGTTTGCAGCACCATTAATAGCAAAGGCAGAGTTTGATTGTTGATGAAATTGCACTATTTCAGCAGCACTTTTCCCATAAAGCCCTGTTGAAAAACGCCCAACAACCTCTACATTGAGCTCTCTTGGTAAACTTTTGCCATCAATTCCATCTTGGCCAACGAGCCCTTGCACACCTTCAATACCAGCTGTGCCTTGATCGCCATCATCACCATCTAGTGTACAACCGGTTATTGCCATCGCTAAGGCTATGGTTAATAAGCCATGCTTTCCGTTATGTTTAAACATTATTCACTCTCTATTTGAAGTTGTTATTTTAGTGACGCTACAATAGGGAGGCTATATGACAGGTTTATGACCCAAAAATGAAAGAATCATTAATGGGATTGTTCAGATAATAAATTTATCGGTTAGCTGGTTATTAAATTATTAAAGTAAGAGTGAACTCATTTTTATTGTTAAACGTATTAGTCAGTTATACATAATTTTTTAACGTTTAGCGGTTTAAGAGTATCGATATGTCAAAGGAAGTCCCATTGCGTTTAGGTGAGAAAATAATGCCCAAGGCACCTGTGGTGAAATTAAGTAATGGAGCTTATTGTGTACCTCAACATTATTTAACTTACCAGCATACTTTACAGAGTGTAGAAGAGCTGATTTGTGACATAGATTACGATGAAAAATATGTGGTGTTTGCTTCTCAAGATGCGGGTGGGATATATATCCAAGTTGGTGTTGTTGGCCATGATAATTATCAAACGAACTCATCACGCAGTGAATTAAAGCTATTATTTGGCAGAAAGTGGCGTGTAGAACCTGAGTTGCCGACCTCTGAGGTTATTCAAACTGTATTTTTAGCACTTAAAAAGTCACGAGAACATGAAGTACGAGAGCTATTTAAATTAAGTACCAACCATAGTACAACGACACCGTTTAACTCACATGTAGATCTACCCTTGATGGCTGAATTTTCTGATTACTCTTCTACAAAAGGTCAATTTTTTCCTGAACAGGGGAAAGGTGAGTCACTAGCCGCCATCTTGGACAGCATTGAGTATGATGGTTGTAAATTGAGTTTAAAGCACCTTGAACAACGTCGAAATGGCTTATGGCTGGTTGATATTGAGTTGCACCGGTTTACTCACAGTATTTTTCCTGAAAGTGAGACAACTGTTTATTTGCAAGTAGCCGATCTTTCATCGAATACACTATGCCGTGCTTTGATGGACGAGTTAATTCGAATAAGTGATGAGCACGTTGATAAACACTTTTCATACCGTGGATTTCATCGATTCGATCCTGCTATAGAGATTTCCCATATAGCAGATTTATCTCAACAAAGCCGCAAGCAGGAGCTTGCCGGCCAGTTTGCTAATGTGTTTACTAAAACTAACTATGAAATAGATCAAATGAGAATACCTAGCGTTTCTTCAGGCCCTTTGGCACAGAAAAATAAGGCTATCCTTGAGTTGTTCAATATTACTACTATATAACGTTATGTTTTCTATAGGCAATCGTATGAAAATCCATAAGACGCCATAATGATGTTAACTAGTAAGCACTAAAATCAAGCTTAATTAGTTTGTTTTGAATGAAGCTTCGTAATGTTTATAAAAGTCTTTTTTACTGTTCTCATCCGCTTCAGAGTAGAATATATCGATGAAATATTCGCTATTGTAAAGTGATGTCAGTGTACTATTGATACTTTCAATGAATTGTTTGTTTTCTTCGGTATTCTTGCACATTATGTGACCTAAGGTGTAGCTGTTAGCCCCCTTCAGTGGGTAACTAAACAAGGCGCTGTTCTTAGGCAATTTAGCTGAATAGGAGATAGTTGAAGGGAACTCAATAGCCAAACTATTTTGATTGCTACTAAATGCATCTAAATAGGAGTCGGCACCTCCTAACTGGTAATCTACCTTGCTAGGGTGCAAGCTAAGTAGCTGATTATCTAACAGTTCTGTGTAACTTCTTCCTTGGGTAACGGTGAGTTTCTTATTCGCGTTTTCTTTTAATAGTTGAGTAATATCTACTGGGCCTGAAACGGTTAAAGGCATTCTACTAAATAAACGCAATCCCATATAGATAGACATTGGTTTGCTAAATATATAATCTTTTTCACGTTCTTTAGTTTTTATTTTATTGCTAAAACAAATATTATTGGCAACTTGTTTGTTGATTGATTGTTGTGATTCAACTTGTAATTCAATATTAAAATGCTCATTTTTGTCTATCAACAAATCAAGTACTTTGCCTTCAATTGGCTCTACTTTTGAGTAGACTTGTTGTTTAGTAACGTCGGTTTTGATAATGAACTTTTTTTTATTTTCATCAAAGCTTTGTAGTTTTGAATGTTCATAATCTAGGGCAAATATATTGGCTAAAATGCCCGATTCTCGTAACTCAGGCATCTTCAAATCATATTGCTCAGCAAGTCTTTTACCTGAGGCATTATTTTGCATTGCTATATAGATATGGCGCGAAGGCATAACTTCTAACGAAGCTAACTTTTTTTGATGTATTACAGGAACATTGTAGGGGTAATCAATAAAAACATTTATTCTATTTTTGGTTAAAAGCTCAAATCCAGTGGCAAGTGTATTGACTAAATAGGGTGTAGATACATAGGGAATAAAGTGATTAAACTTGTAGCCACGAAGCCAAGAAACCGTTAATTCTTCAAGGTCAGATAAATGTGTTAACTGTGTTTTTTTAGGATCATAAAAGGCGGTAATAGGTGCTTCAGTATCTAAAAACCAGTGAGGAAAAATGCCTTGTTTAATATCTTCTCTAAAAACTCCAATAACGATGTCTAGTTTATTATCATGAAATTTTGCTAGCGTTCTATTATAGCTATCAATTTGAATATTTAAGGTATCTTCTGCATAAACACTTCGCATTAAATCAAAATAAACACCCGAGCCATCAGCATTGGTATAGCCTTGCCACTCAGGCACACCAATAGTTAATTCTTTTGCTGGTATTTTACAGCAAAAAAGAATGCAGAAAAGAATCACTACCTTGTACTTCATAAGACATCCAGAAATTATATACCCATTAAAAGAGTAGCGTAACTAGGCCTGTTTGAGTAGTAGATTTTTTAGGATGAATAAGTGATTTTATTGATTAATGATGTAAACCCTGCACTGTGCTTGTCTTGTTCAGCACAAATACTTAATAAATCTTCAATAAAATGATTCAACGCTCGTTGTTCTATTTGTTGCACTTTTTCTTGTTGATCAGTGGTTAGCATTTGATAGCTAGTAGCTGCGCCAAAATCACCGAAAATAATATTGCCTTGCTGATCAAAGAGCGTGTTATGGGCATAAAGATCACCATGACAAACCTTATGATTATGCAAATGCAAAAACACATCTTCCATCTGTGCAACGATATGCGTAATTTGTTGAATTGATAAACTAAACCCTTGTGAGAAGGTGTCGCGGGTACAGCTATTAAAACAAGGCGGTAAACCTAAGTTTTTGTAGTGCTCTGGTATTAAATTCATGATCAGGGCAAGGTAACCTTCTTCACTAACTTGCGCTAAAGATTGTACTAAATTAGGGTGTTTTCCTACTTGTAAGCATGCTTGTAATTCATCTTCAGGATAACCGTCACTGGTGACTTCACCTTTAAATACTTTGACCGCGATATCATCAGGGAACTGGGCTTGCTTATTATTCCAATACGCTTTGGAGATTATGCCTGACGCGCCTTGGCCAAGAACATGCTCAAGGGTGTAACTTGTTGAAGCAACGAGAGGCACTGATTTTTCTTCGCGCTTATCGTTAATCGTTATTTGCGAGAAAGGGTTACCGGAAAACGCAATCCAAGCTAATTTTGGCAGACTTAATAGTTGTTCAGGACATTCGGTTAACTGATTCGCTGAGATTCGGATTAGCTCAAGATTATCGGCATTCGCTAGCGTTTCAGGCAAGCTTGTTAAGCGGTTACCTGCCAGTGCAAGCTTTTGTAGCCTAGGGCGCTGACCTAAACTATTGGGCAGTTTTTCAATTTGGTTGTCGGTTAAGATTAACCAACGTAACTGAGCAGGTAGAGAGTGTTCACTGACCTGTTTTATTTGATTAGACTTAAAACCGACCATGTCTAGTGATAGCATTTTCCCTAAGACGTCTGGTAAGTGCTCAAATTTATTTTGCGAAGCAAAAATTATTTTTAATTTGCTCAGCTGGGTTATCTCATTAGGTAAAGACGTTAAGGCGTTATTGGAAAGATCTAATATTTCTAAACTATCAGCTAGCGTTAAAATTTCTAGTGGAAATTCAGTCAGACCTTCAGAAAGTTTTAATTGTGTTGAACCAATAAGTTCGCCAGAGCGCAGTTGAGCAAGGGTTTGCAAAATGAAATATCCATTAAAGAAGTAAAAATCGGCGCTAGTGTACTGGAAAAACTGTGATTATGCTTTAATGAATGTCACAGCTACTGCCTCTTTGGCTAATTACTACATTTATATACCTGTACTTTCAGTTAATAAAGATAAAGCTGTTGTAACCAGATCTTCACCTTTATAAGGTTTAAATAGAATGGGTTTTATGTGGTTAATATCATCAGAGTTTTTTAAATCTAGATAGCCACTGACATAAAGATATTTTATTTCAGGGTAAAGCTGTTTAACTTGTGAAATAAACTCAACGCCCCCCATTTTAGGCATAACAACATCGGTGATAATAAGGTCTATTTTTTCTGTTGTTAGCGTATTTAAGGCGTCATGAGCATTACTGCAGCTGAGTACTTTAAAACCTTCACTGCGCAAATATTCACAATTTAGCTCCCTAATGTCTTCCTCATCATCAACCACTAAAATGCAAAAGCGCTCGGCGGAAAAAGTTTTAGCGGGTGATAACGAGCTGTTATTTTCTATAGAGCCTTCAGTTTGTTGGGTATTTTCAGGGAAGTATATAGAGAAAGTAGTACCTTCGTTAATAGTTGATTGTACATCAATTGTGCCGTGACATAACTTGATAAAGCTATAACATTGATAAAGACCAAGGCCACTGCCCATAGCATCTTTAGTGGTAAAAAATGGGTCAAAAATTTTAGCTAGCGTTTCTTTGGTCATCCCTATACCAGAATCTTCAATGATTAATTTTATATAATTGCCTTCAGGTATATTTAGTAGTTCTGCGTTTCTATCATTTAACGAAACATTTTGGGTTTTTATTAATATCTCTCCGCCATTGGGCATAGCATGAGAAGCATTAATTGACATATTTAATAGCATGTCTTCAAAAAATGAACTGTCAATTAAAGTATTCGAAAGGTTTTCAGCGAGTTGTAAGTTTACAGTAACCTTGTTTGTTAGCATGCTCTGGAGCATCGTTTTATTGTTAATAATAATATTATTTATGCAATGCTCTTTAGCTTCGCTTGGTTGATCTTTTGAAAAAGTTAATAGGCTTTTGGTTAACTTTGCTCCTCTGTCACATGCATGAGAAATGGTCTCTAAATAACGTTTTTCTTCCTCATTATTAAGCTTTCTTTTTAATAATCCGCTATAACCAACAATGATACCTAAAATATTATTGAAATCATGGGCAATACCACCGGATACTTTACCAAGGGCATCCATTTTTAAGCTTCTATTAAGTAGTTCTTTTTGTTTTTCTATTTCAGTGAGGTCTTGACAGTTAGCAATATAATGAATTTTTCCATCCAGTGTTTTGGGGAGTTTGGCTATTGCGATACGTAGCGGAAACGTATGCTTGTCTTTATGTAAAGCGGTGACATTTCTTCCCAATCGATTACCAATAAAGGTTGACTGGTGTGACAGTAAATAGTTACTCATCTTTTTATCATGGCCATCTGCGAGTTGCTTTGGCATTAACAAAGTAATGTTACGCCCAATAGCTTCATCCTTGGTATGACCAAAAATATTTGACGCTTCAGGGTTAAATGAAAGAATAGTACCGTTATCGTCTGTGGTAATAATGCCTTCCTGCATGGAAGAAATAACTTGTTCATGTTCAGCACTTTTTCGCTCAACTAATTGACGTTGTTTTTCTAACTCAGTGATATCTTCGCCTTTAAAAATGAAACCTAAAATATTGTTATTTTCATCTATGTAAGGGGTGTAAGTCACACTGAGTAAACGCTCTCCAGCGACTTTAAAGTTAAATTTTTCTTGAAATTTAACCGTCTCTCCAGCAATTGCCTGATCAACGAGTGCCTTTATTTTATTATTAAAGAATTCTTTGCCCAGAATATCTGAAATTGAACGATTTATTGCATCTTCTGTGGTAATTCCATGGGCATTTAAGTAGGCGGAATTAACGGTTTTATATTTATAGTCTTTATCAACAAAGGCAAACAAATCACCAGAATTTTCAATAATCCCTCTATATCGTGCTAGCCTTTTCATTTGAGTATTTCTTTCGCTTAAATCAATGATAAAAACGATGTATTCTTTCGTGCCCTCTTTAAATATAGAACCACCCATTAAAATGGGCACAGCATGACCATCTTTGTGAAGGTATTCTTTTTCAAAAGGTGTCCAGTAGCCTTTTTCATCAGCCTCTTTGATTGCTGCCATGTCAAGGTGGTGAAACTTTTCTGGCGTGAGATTAATCCAATCAATTTTGCCAGCATCTAACTCCGATTTTGAGTAACCAATCATGTTTAACAAGGCATTATTAGCATCAATTATTTTTCCTTCTTCATCTGAGTGGATGATGCCGATAAAATTAGACTCTTTCCAGCGTTTGAATCGTTCGGCTTCAGATGAAAGCTTAATGTTAGCTTTGGTTAAATCACTTATCGAATTATGTAAAAAAGTTTCAGAATTCAATAATGAGGCGACCATGGAATTAAAGGCTTGGCCAAGTTTGTCTATTTCATATAAATAAGATCTGGGCACAGTTTGCGTTTCACCTTGTTTAATTTTATCGGCAATGTTTTCAAGTAAACAGATTGGTTCAGAGAGTTTATTAGCTAGATAGATAGCTGAGATAATAATTAAGAGAATACAAGCGACGGTAAGCTGTATAACCAGTATTTTTAAATTGTTTAGTTCAGAAAAGACTTCCTCATAATCAATCTTTACTATCATGCCCCAACCGGTTTCAGGTATATGTCTTGAGATAGCAAGCACAGGCATATCACGGTAGTCATTATAATTTGTTAATACCGCAGACTTACCATTCATTGCATGTGTGATAGGGATGTTTTGGTTGTCTTTATCAATAGTCATACTAAAAGCTAAGTTTTTATCGTGTCTTGTAGGCGTTAAAAATTGAATGTCTCCATGCATATCATGCTCTGCGAGTACCATTTCTCCTGATTTCCCTAGACCTGAATAGTCACTGATAATTTCAATAAATTCATCCGCGTAATACTCAACCGAGATATAACCAATAAGCGTATTATTTGTTTTGAGTTCATTGATAATCTCTAGAGTCATTGAGTTATCACTATTACTATGTACGCCAATATTCAACAAATCTTGGCTGAACTGGTAACTAGAAGAAAACTGGTGGTGGGATAAGTTTTCCTTTGATGCGGTTGAAAAAATCACTTCCTTGCTGAGCGAGTAAATTGTAATGTCTTCTACTTGTTTAACAGAAGTTAAAATATCATTGATAATGTTTTTTATGGCTAGTTGAGTGTTTTCGTTATCTGTATTTAAGGCGAGTAAGCGCCTTAATTGAGTTCTGCTAGAGATTAAATTTGAAGATTCTTGCTTACTTGATATAAATTGAACAATGCGCTGATGCTGAATTGTCGCAATCGCGTTAAGTTTTTCAATAATGGCTTTATGAGTTTCTTCTTCTTGTTGAATGAATACCAATGATTGGCTTAGTAACAGTGGAAAACTTGAGAACACAATTAGAACTAGGATGAAAAATTTTCTTATTTTCATTGTATTAAATTGCCCTTTTAAAGTTAAGATTGTTTTACTTTTTTATATTCATGTAACCAATAGGTGGTATCTAGTTTTGAAAGAGGTTTACTGATGTAATAGCCTTGCCCTATATCACAGCCCATTGAAAGTAGTAGCTTGAAGGTTTCTTTATCTTCGATGCCTTCTGCGACAACCTTCATCCCGAGTTTATGCGATAGGGTTATGCAGGTATCTACAATGACTTTAGATTCAGAACTTGAAAGTAATTTACTGATAAAAGACCTATCAATTTTTAACTCATTAAAAGGTATACGATAAAGCTGTAATAAAGAGGAGTAACCAGTACCGAAATCGTCAATAGATAAATGAAACCCTTTCAGTCTCATCCTGGTTAAGGTGTCCATAGAAGGAATTAATTCGCCCATTAATTCAGATTCAGTTACTTCAAAACATATTTTTGATGGCTTGATTGAAGCTTTTTTGATTAATTCTTCAAGTTTTTCTGGCAAACTTAATGAGGTAACGTTACTGGCACAGATATTAATAGAAACATTGACGTTATAACCCAGTTTTTCCCATTCACTCTCTTGCTCTATAGCAATTTTAATAATGCTGTCTGTCAGGGGTTCTAATAAATTATATTTTTCGACAAACGGTAGGAAATCATCTGGAAATATCATAGATTTTTCAGGATGTATCCAGCGTACCAGTGCCTCTACGCCAATGAGCTTATTGGTTTTTAAGTCCACTTGAGGTTGGTAATAAAGTACTAACTGATTATCCTTTATCGCTTTGCTAATTTCTTCTTTAGAGAAGTGAGTACTCTTAACGACAGTGCTCTTAGTACTAGGATTGGCAATATTGGTTATATTAGTACTGGGCTGCTTGATAAGGCTAGCAAGAATAGCCTGAACTTTATCGGGATCAACAGGCTTAGTTATTTGAGCAATAACTTGTAACCCTAATTGCTGGGCTAACATTGCGGTAGAATGCAAAACACTTGAATCAAAGCCACTGATTAATATTAATTTAGATAAACAGTTTTTTTCTGCTAGGGCACGTAATATCTCAACGCCGTCCATTTTTGGCATTTTAATATCTAAAATAACGACATCGTTACAAGTCAGTTGTTTTTTAATAAAGTCAGGCGAATTTAAAAAAATTTCAACATCGGAGAAGGCTTCTTTTGAAATTTCTTTTAAAAGTGCCGCAAAATCGGGATCATCTTCAACAATATATAACATAGATAATTAAACTGTATTTTTATGTTAAAAAAAGTATAGCTCAATTGAAAATGTGCACATATTATTTGTAATCATGAGGGGGAGTTATCAAAAAAACACCTAGCCTCATCGCTGAAACTAGGTGAAAAGTGTAGGGAGTTAATTAGTTACCTCATACCAAAAAAGGTTTCCACTTCCGTGTGAGAAAGGCGGCTAATTAGTTACCACATGTATCCTTACTTTTTCCAAACATCGGCAGTGCCAGGCTCTTCACCTTTTGTCCACCAAGCAGCGGTATAGGTTACGCCGTTGTGTGATGCTGTATCACCAGTGTTATAAACTAAATCAGCACGCCAAGCACGAACAGTGCCGTCATCAGGAATGACTTCTGACCATGCGCCGCTTTGATCAGGTTGTTCACCTGTAGTCCACCAGTTTGCTTTATATTCAACGCCGTTGAACATGACTGTATCGCCGGTATTATAAATTTTACCGCTATCCCAAGTTGTACCACCACCTGTGGTTTTATTGGTTACGGTTACGGTGAAGCTTTGTGTGGTCACTACTGTGCCATCGCTAACGTCAACACTAACAGTGTAATTAGTATCAGCATCAACTTCGGTTGCAGTTAATGTAACATTGGCATCAGCACCAGAGAGTGTTAAACCTGCTGGTACGTTCCATGAGAATGTTAGCGGATCGTTATCTGCATCAGTCGCGCTAACAGCCACATTGGTTTGCATGTTTTCTTCAATAGTTACATCAGCAATCATCTCAACCACTGGAGCATTATTACCTGTTGTTGGTGCTACAACGGTTAAGGTCGTTGACTTACTTACGTTTGCTGTACCGTCTGATACCGTTAATGTTAATACGTAGTTAGTATTTTGTGTCACGGTACTGGCTGTAACCGCAACACTTGCACTATCAGTGCCGGTTGCCGTTAATGCATTATCGATTGACCAGCTGTATGTCAGTGGGTCATTGTCAGCATCGGTTGCGCTTGCCGTGATAGTAATATTTTCACCTGAGTTCACAGAGAAGCTATTAGCTAAACTAATTACTGGCTTTTTATTGATTGGACCAACAACACCACCTAAACCTTCATGCATAGCATTAAGGATATCGCCATTATCAGCATCAATTTCCCAAGCAAATAAACCACCTAGACCATTAGCTGTAACATACTGGCCTTTAGCTAAGACAGAACGCGGACTATCGTAAGTCACTAAGGTGCCCGATTGTCTGTTCCAAACATAAGCCGCATCGGCAAGTTCGTCATAACCAACTTCAAAGCCGTTTACGCCAGTACCTGCGCTACCTACCATATGTTGTGCAAGACCTTTATAGTCGATAATGCCATCTTCCCAAACGCCTTGAGCAGTAGAGCCTTTAAGCTTTCCTGTACCGTCAGCAGTCATTGGGTTATCAGCAATAGTAGTATTTGCTGGCATTACACCTTCCCAACCACGGCCGTACATTGCGGTACCAACCACGATTTGTTTAGCGGCAACACCTTGCGCTAATAATAAATCTACGGCATTAGTGATAGTGTAAGCTGGGCCTTTACGTGGCTCGCCTTTATCATCTAAGCCAGTGCCATTACATTCATCAACACTGATATGGCTACCACAGTTTAAGCCTGTTTGATGACCGGTTACATTGTTCCAGCCGCCAAAGAAGTCATAAGTCATGGCAAAGATGTAATCCATAAATTGCGCAGCAGCTGCGTAATCAACGTCTTCAATTTTGTCGTAACCTGAACCAATAGCGGAAGTTAGTTCATACTGACGACCCGTTTCAGCTTCAAGTTCATCTAACATGATGCGAAGTTCTTGCATTAATGCAACATACGCTGGACCATCGTTAACGGTATCGCCAAGTTTTGAACCTGCTGCACCATCACCACCTGGGAATTCCCAATCAATGTCTACACCGTCGTAAAATTTCCATGTTTTCAGGAATTTTTTCATTGAGGCGACAAAAACGTCACGATTAGCTTTGCTAGTAAAACCATAAAATGGGTCAGATAACGTCCAACCACCCACTGAAGGTAATATTTTCAGATCAGGGTTACGTTGTTTTAATGCCATTAATTGCGCATAAGTACCACGAATTGGATCTTTTGCATCAATACCCGGAAGGGCTTTTTGGATAGCAGCCCAAGGATCATGAATTACAACTTCGTAATCGGCTGAGCCAGCACAAGCAGTTTCTAATGCACGCCAGCTATTACCATTTTCTATTTCTTTTAATGATTCGTTAGCGCCACAAATTGGAATGAAACCGTATAATAAATGCGTTAAGTTATCAGCTGGTATTTGGGTGACATCATAACCACGACCATAAATTCCCCATTCAACAAAATAAGCACCAACGACATTATCTATTTGCGTTGGATAACTTTTATTGTTTGGATCAATGTTCATAGCCAAAGGTGCTAAATGACCACCATCAGTATCAGCAATAATAATTTCTTTTTGTGCACTGGTCGCACAGTCAGCACCTTCACATAATGCAATGGTTAATTGGTGACGACCTGATTTATCATAAGGGAAGTTGATAACGCCGCCCTTAGTCCCTGCTGCCAATGTACCTTCGTTGACAAGCATGTCATCAAAATAGACTTTGTAGCTATCGCCGCCGGTACCACTCCATGAATTCCATTTAATAGCAATATCCACCACGTCTTTAGCAGTAACTAGGTCTTTATAAGAACCGTTGTTTTCAAGATCGACCTCAACAAAAGAGTAATTTTGTGGTGTCCAATCAATGCTTGGTGCAGCTGGTGCTGCTTGAGCATGTTGTGATGACAGTGCTGCGCTTATCGCACACACAGTGAGTAGTTTTTTATACATATCTGCCTCTTATTATAATAATGCTAGTTTCCTAGCGTGTTGTTATTGTTAAACAATTTTTTCGCGTTTACTTTCGTTGTTATCGTTTTTGCCAAACATCACTGACATCAGGCTGCTCACCTTTCGTCCACCATTTAGCTTGATAGTTAATCCCTTGATAACTGACTACGGCACCTTGAGAATATTCATGTTGCGCATTCCAAATGGCGGTACCGCCATCGGTTGATGACTCTAATTGCCAAGCGTTGCTGTTATTGGGTGTTTGATTCTTATTCCACCATTTGGCTGAATAGACTTTATTTTGATAACTGACTTTGTCGCCAGATGAATAGGCAGCATTGCTATCCCATGGTGGAATCGTTGGCTCTACTACGCTGTTAGTCACTGTGACCGTGAAGCTTTTTGATGTAGTTAACATGCCATCTGAAACGGCAACACTTAGAGTAAAGTCAGTGTTTTGTTCAACTGCTGGCGCAGAAATGGTGACATTGGCATCGGCGCCGCTGTAATTTAGTTCACTGGGTATTTGCCAAGTAAACGTTAGCTCACTTTGCTCATCGTCAAATGCGTGAACATGAATCGCTTCAGTTGACGATTCTTCCATTACAATATTGGCAATATCATGGACAATGGGCGCAGTATTAACAGGTGCAGCTTGAATACTTACAACAAAAGTATGCTCTGTATCAGATAGGTAAGTGACATTACTAAGTAAATTATTGCTATCAAAAGCTATGTTACCTTGTGAGTCTTTGACACCAATATTAAGTAAATGCGGATAATTTTGGTTTAAGCTGTTGGCAAAGTCGCTACCCCAAGAGGCTTGATTGGCTGAAGTGATAGCGAGTTGTTGATTGACAATTTCTTGACCGTTAGCATTAAAAGCGCGGAAGTTAACCGTTTCACCTATGGCGGCTGACTGTCCTTGTTTGAGGTAAAACCCCGCATTAAACCAGTTATCTACAGCCGTGTTATCACGAATAATGGTGATATCACTACAGTTATAAAATCCTTCACCAACGACATCATCACGTTGCCAGCGGCTATATAGAATTGCATCACCAACACGTTCTGCTGGAATGTTCACGCTCATCTCGTAAAAGCGGTTACCATCAGTGGCTTTAATAAAGTCAACATTGCCATGTGATTGCACTAGGCTAATATCGGCCCAAGTTAATGGCATAGTGCTACCATCATAGTTAGCATCACTTAAATAGAACTGCCAAAAGCTTGGATTATGTGGTGTGGTGGCCAAAAATTTAATTTGAATATCCCCATTGGCATTAGGTACTACTTCACTGCGTTGCCAATGAGCGGAAGGTAAATTCATGCCTTTTTTCTTCACATCGCCACCCGCACATAAAGTACCATCCGGAATATTAGCTTTCACCTCGACTAAATTGGTGAAATCGGCAGTGTTGACGGCAAACTCATGTTGCTGAATGAATTGAAAGTGACCAGAGTCTAAGTAAGCAGCACGACAAGCAGCATTAGGAATACTTGAGCCATCTTCGGGCCACCAATAACCTTGTTGTAATTCACAAAAGGCTTGGCGAGCCATTGGACTGAACATATAACCATGGGCAGAAACTTGTTGATTAGCACCAAATAATGTCGATGAGAGCGCCAGTGTTATCGCTGCTGTTTTAAGGTTTAAGTGAAATTTAGACATAGTGTTCCCCTAGCGATAAATGCCGAAGTATTTATCGCTGGTTATTTGTAAAAATGATTAAGTTATTTGAAGTAAAGGATGCGTTTATAAACTACAAACTTTATCCCAGTCGGAGCCGCCCGGCTCAGAGCTAGCCCACCATTTAGCTTGGTAAACTGCATTGTCGTGGACAACCATATCGCCTTGATTGGCATGACTAGAATTCCCAGCCCAATCTTTTTGTGGAAATTCTGGGTAAACAGACAAGCTTGCGACATCAACTCCTTCACAGGTTGCGCCTGTTCCGCCGCCATCACCGCCACCCGTTCCACCGCCTGAAGTTGCTTCTGTTAAGTGTGGATATTCAGCTTTGAAGGCAAAGGTTTTACCGTCTTTTTCGATGGTAAAGTTCACCGGGCCACTGATTGGCATGTAATACATCACTTGCGCATTGACAGTTTCACCCGGCGCAAACGGTTCAGCTTCGCCGCCCCATTCATTGGTTAACGTGATAGAGAAACGATGGAAGTCATTTTCAAAACCGCCAATATTGTCACCTGCTGTGTTTGATGCATTAACATCGATAGCCATTTTCAATTTCTTAGTAGCATTCCAGTTAGATTTGAAGATAGCTGATGTTGAAACTGGCACATCAAATGAGATTTTGGCACCGCTCAAATCAATTGTAGAGTTGTTGGTAAAGGCAAACGTTGGACTGATTGGATAGTTGTCATCACCAACCGGGAAGTCTTTAGCAACAAAACTCACATCAACCATTTCAGTTGGTTTAACAAATGCTTTATTGCCCTTGTCTATCCCGTATGGCGTGCCACTTTGATTAAATTTATCATAAGCAATCGTTGTCATGGTTGAGCCCATAAAGTACTCACCTTTAGCAGCGTCATAATCAAAATCACCTGCTAATTCCCAGAACATTACGCCACCTAAATTATTATTAATCACGTAATCAACTTTAGTTGCCATCGATTCTTCATCTTCCGTTGAGATGAAAACTTTTTTGGCATCGTTCCATAACCAAGGAGCGACGGCGACACTGTCATAATGACGGGTATAATTGCCAATAAACTTATCGCTAGCATCATTTACCGGATCTAGGCCGTAAGCAGCTGAATAGCTACCAACTATGCCTTGTTCAAGGTTTTTAACATGCCAGAGTGGGTTTGAGCCAGCAGGCACTTCGCGATCATTTTCAGTGTCATGCCAAAGGTTGTCGATACCTATAGCACCATTACCACAGCTGTTTTTATCGCCTTTACCAGTACCTTTTGGACAATTTGCTTGATCTGGGAAAGCTGCTTGACCCCACAAACCATTGGTGCCACCAGAAACATCTTTAAAGCCACGCGTGTAGTAAGGAATACCTATGTTGATTCGACCGGCAGATAACCCGCCGCGGAAATACTTCACAGCCCAATCAGTATTTAAATAACCGATACCTTCAAACTCTTTAGTACCGTAAACATCCCACGCAGCTAATTCAGAATCTAAACCAGTATCAAATAATGATGCGTTATGACCAACGTGTGAATTCCATGCTCCGTGTAAGTCATAAGACATAATATTTACGTAATCTAGGTATTGTGTGGCTTGGAAGGTTTCCATACCACGTAATAAATAACCTGATGAAGGCGAAGCAATTGTCAGTAGATAATGTTTACCTGCAGCTTCACCCGCTCTATCAAGACCTTCACGCAATGATTTCATTAACACTTGGTAAGAAGCATTTAAGTGCGCACGGCGAGCATTTGAAAAAACGAAGTCATCAGGATGGCCAGAGTCCGCCATTGATGATGGATATTCATAATCAATATCTACACCATCAAAACCATATTTCTCAATGAACTCAACAGCACTGGCAGTGAAAGCTGAAATGCCAGCATGGTTAACACTGCCGTCTGCGTTGGTTGTTAAGGTATAAAAACCACCATCGGCAACACGTCCGTTTTCGCCAAAATGACCGCCAGTTTCAGCCCAGCCGCCAACAGAAACTAACGTTTTCACTCCTGGATGAAGCTTTTTGTATTTGTTTAATAGGTTGAAATGCCCTTTGTACGGTAGGTTAGGATCAAGCTCAGCGCCAGCAATCCCTGGCCATTCCATATTTGTCGCAGGGTTGTTCGGTGAGTTGGGATCACCAATAGACACTTTATGATTGGCATCAACATGCGCAAATGCGTAATTGATATGAGTAATTTTATCCCACGGAATATCACTAACTAGGTAGCTAGGTTGCTCATTAGCACCATTGCGCCAGCTAGTGAAGTAACCGATTACACGTCGAGGATGATCTGCACCCATTAACTCACGACCATCTTGATCGTAAATGGTACAGTAAGGCGTGTTTACGCCTGGGGTTTGGTATAAGCCTTCTGGTCGACAAGCATCTGCGTCAGTGCCTGTTTGTCCATCGGTAACCACGGCAACATTGATAATATTGCTGATTGAGGTTGCACCTTTATCATCGGTCGCTTCAACCGTAAATTTGTGTTGCCCTAAAGCGGGAGCTGCCCAAGTAAAAATTGCGGTAGCGGCGTTGACAGTATCAATGGCTACACCATTTTCTCGTAATACTAACTGCGTTACTTGTCCGTCACTGTCGGTAGCGGAATATTCAAAAGTAATATTGTCACCTACTAAAACTTTGCTTGGCACGGTTGCCATTAAGGTTGCTGTAGGCGCTTGGTTTGGTGGCGGAGTATCTTTAGCTGTCACCGTAATATTCAAATTTTCAGTACTGGTTTGCTCACCTTTATCATCAAAGGCAATGGCTTTGATAACATGACTACCTAACGTGGCTGGCCAAGAATATTGATAAGGCGAGCTAGTCAGGCTGGCGAGTTTAATGTCAGCTAAATATAACTCAACCATTGCAACAGAGCCGTCTTCATCATTGGCATTTAACGAAAAGACAACGCTGTCATTTTCGGTAAAAGAAGAATTTTGGGCCGGTGAGATAATTGACACCGTGGGTGGGATGTTGACTACAGGGCCGCCATCACAAGTACCGAGGTTTTTCCATTCGCCGTATTCAGTGGAGTTCAACACTGGATCTGCTTGTGTCCACCATTTGGCTTCAAAAGCTTGGTTTTGTGATTTTACTTGCTCACCACCGACATTCGTCTGACCTTTTTGCCATTCAATTAAATTACTACAATCATAACTTGCAGCAAAAGCGGAGTTACCCAATAAGGCGACAGATATTGCCCCTAATTTTAAAGCGTTATTCATTGTTATTATTTTATTCATGACACTTCCATTTTTACATTTTGTTAACATTGTTTTTATCATGTCATTTAAAGCTAACACAAAATATTTAAAGGTCAATCTGTCGTCAAATTAAGACGCCGTAATGCCAGGTTAATAAACGATCGGTTTTTCTCTTTGTTTTTCAATGCTATGCCTCTTTTGTTTATTTTATTTCTTTTAGCTACTTTTCACCTCTGTCTAGACAAAAAAACACATGTGTAAATTTTTTGTTAAATTTGCGAGGCTTTGTTTGATTGGGCTGAGGAGATTAAACCTGACCGATAATAATCTTGGTTATAACATATTCTTATTTGTTATATGTTGAGCGGTGTTTTATTCTAATTATTCCGTAATTTTGAATTTTTATTCATATCTTACTAATTAGGGAGGGAAATGAAATTAATATCGGCTAACGATAGCTAGAAATTAGTCATAGCAAAATGAGTACATTGAGATGCAAATTAAGTGGCTAGATAAAGTGATTTTTACGACCGTACTAACACTAAAGCATTAAATTACTAAATTAGTAGCTTTAGTTTAATGCTTTAGTGTCGGGGATCTTTAAGCCAACTTATTCCTATAAGCTAGGCTGGGTCATTTTTTCTGCTTGAAGAATTTGCAAAAGTTGATCATCGGTTAATAACTTTTGCTGCTTGATTAATGTGATGATCGACTCGCCACTATTCAGCGCTTCTTTGGCTATTTTGGTTGATGTTTCATAACCTAAGTAAGGGTTTAATGCGGTAACGAGCCCTAAGCTGTTATCGAGCAACTCTTTACAGCGAACTTCATTGGCTTCAATACCGCCAATACATAAAAAGTTAAACATATTCACCGCATTAGTCAGTAAGTTTTGTGAATCTAGCAAGTTAACAGCAATTAATGGCTCCATAGCATTTAGTTGTAATTGTCCTGCCTCAGCCGACATGGTAATCGCCATGTCATTACCAACAACTTGATAAGCACATTGGCTTACCGCTTCTGGGATCACTGGGTTGATTTTACCCGGCATTATTGAGCTACCCGGTTGACGGGCGGGTAGGCTAATTTCACTCAAACCCGCTCTTGGTCCCATGCTGAGTAATCTAAGATCGTTAGCAATTTTTGATAACTTTAACGCTAAACGTTTTAAGGTGGCTGAATAGATAACAAAGGCGCCCATATCTGAGCTAGCTTCGATTAAATCTTCTGCTTCACTAAATTGAATGCCGGTAAGTTCAGATAGCTTTTCAATGGCAATGGTGCCATAACCTTTTTGTGTGTTAATTCCGGTACCAACAGCGGTGCCACCCAAGTTAATTTCGGTTAGTAATTTTCCTGTATTTTTAATTAACTTGATATCTTCTTTTAAGGTTGATGCAAAACTGTTAAATTCCTGGCCTAAAGTCATAGGTACTGCGTCTTGAAGTTGCGTTCTTGCAAGTTTTAAAATACCCGAGAACTCATTAGATTTATGGGTGAAGCTAGCCACTAATTGCTCAACGGCAGTAAGTAATGACTCTTGATTTAATAGTACCGATAAACGAACAGCGCTCGGGTAAACATCATTGGTAGATTGCGACATATTTACATCAGTATTTGGATGTAAATACTGGTATTCACCTTTTTCATGGCCTAACAACTCTAAGCCAATATTGGCTAATACTTCATTAATATTCATGTTACTTGAAGTACCAGCACCACCTTGAATCATATCAATGGCAAAGCTTTTGTTAAATTGCCCGGTGTGCACATATTCAGCTGCTTTGATAATAGCGCTAGCTTTAATATTATCTAAGGTTGCTTGTTTTAAATTTGCAGTTGCACAAGCTGACTTAACATAGGCTAAGGCATTAATTAACTCAGGGTAGTCAGTTAATTTTTTTGCCGATAGTTTAAAGTTACTCACCGCACGTTGTGTTTGAATACCGTGATAAAAATCTTGATTGATTTCCATAGAGCCGAGTAGATCTTTTTCTACACGGTAAGTGATTTTTTCGTTTGGTGATTTGATGCTAACTGACATTGTTTTTACAGGTCGATGAGTGATGGCGCTAAGGTAATAATTGTCAGTAGGGATTACCAATGCCTATTTTATTGTCGAGTTATGCAATAGTTGCATAACTTCTTTGTGTGGCATTAATTGATTGGCTTATATATTGATAACTTTGAAGTGTTGCCAAATTTTTTCTTGAAAAGAATCGCTGTTATGCATTTTTTTAGCGCGGTATAAATGCAAGGATAACTCAGGCTGCCATTGCTTATCACCCGCGATCACTAATTGCTGGCTGGCTAATTCTGCAGCTAAACTAAACTCTGGGATCCAAGCAACACCTAAGCCTTTAAGCGCCATCATTTTTAGACTATCAGCCATAGGTGACATCAACATTTTATTGAAATTAAGCTGATTGGCTTTTTCTTTAAGTAGTTTACTGACCACGCGATCTAAGTAGATATTTTCTTGATAAGCCAAGTAGGGCACATTACTTTTCGATTGCGAAAGTGGATAAATAGGATCCCCTTGTTCATTCGCCTGACAAACGGGCAGCATTTTCACTTTCGTTAGTAAAATTGAATCATCATGAAAAGCATCGAGTAATGGGTCACTAAAAGCGAGTAAGTAATCGCAATGTTTCTGTTTTAATAAATTGGTGCAATCGTCTGCATCGGCAATTTTAAGTTGGGTATCAACATTAAAGGGAAGTTTATTTATGTGTTCAACAATAGACGGAAAAACACCAACAGAAAGCGTATGGGTTGCTGAAAAAACTAACGGGGTACGTGTTGTTTGTTGTTGTAACTCTTCACTAAGTAGCTCGAGCTGTTGTAGTATATTCTCAGCACGGTTTAAGAATATCTCCCCTGACGCGGTTAACTGTATAGATTGATGCAAGCGATTGACTAGTTTGCAGTTTAACTTACTTTCAAGTGACTTAATTCTGCGACTAAAGGCTGGCTGACTTACATGTCTTAAACCTGCAGCCTTAGAGAAATTTCTGGTTTGAGCTAGTGCGATAAAATCTTTTAGCCACTTAGTTTCTATGTTCATAGCTCTCTATATATTTATACATTCAGTTAATTTTTATAGGCGGTAACACCATCACTTGTTTGGCATTTATATTACCTAACTTACCGTAATAAAGATTCATATAGTTAACAATGGTATTTCATCGTAAGTTAAAGACCTTAAATAGTATAAAAATTAACATTGATAGTGTAGTTATTCTATTGATTTATTGATTTATTTATTTATTGATGGTTAAGTGTTGACCTTGTAGGTCATTGAAATTATTGCACCATAAGGGATAGTCATGAAATTGCGTATAACTGGCTTATTCATTCTCGGATTTTTATTCCACAAAGCAGCGTTTGCCTGTAATTCAGCACAACTGATTGACTATGATTACCAAGCAAGAGAAACCCTTGGTAATACTTATGCTACCTTTGGTCGTTTATGGGCTCTGGATGGTCAAGAGGTTTGTAGTAACCCAAAAAAATATAAGGCTTGTTTAACCGTTACGCCTAAAGATGCAGGTACTGAGCTAAGGGTAAGGATGGTTAAAAATAATCTAGAACAAACCACCTATAAGCAATTTGTTAGCTACAATCGCGATGAAGTTGTGAACTTTAGTTTTAATGGTGTAAATGTATATTTGAAATTGTATGTCAGTAACACTATTGCCGATTTTAAAATGGTAGGTAAGCCTTGCGAAGCTGGCTTTCCAAATATGCCAAGACAGCTAACAAAATCAGAAGTAGATAGTATGCATTAACAGTAAACCGCAAAATTTGTCATGAATACCATACATTTTGTCTATTACAGGAGAAAGCTGAATCTAGCCCTATTACTGCAGGCAATATAAGCATCGCAGGTTTTTATTGGTTTTGATATTGAGGATGTAGCTTTAAATAATCACACCAAACACTGAAGTTAGTATGGTTAAAGCGTTTGTCCGTCGCGGTATACCATTTTGATGTTTCAATGGCTTTTAATTTGAATAAAATTTTATAGCCATCAATAGAAACATGACAAATGAGGTTTTCCATGGTGGAATTACTCACTTGTACTGCGGCAAAACCTTTGATATTCCGTTGATGTTTAA
>CAJXPG010000021.1 GCA_913057925.1 uncultured Colwellia sp.
GACGTAATACGGTTAAAACTGCTGGTTGTTCAGAGTTATTTAAAGCGGGTGTTCGCAATCGCATTGAATTGAATGATTTGTCAGATTCAGGTCACTTACAAAATGATGGCTCGATGATTCAAGTGAGTGTTAAACAGCAACCTGACAGTATTGTGCGATATAACTGGGTTCATGACAGTGTTAAGCAAGGCATTCGTTTCGATAATAAAAACACACCTAATGCCCCTTATGGTCAACACGGCAATGTGTTTAACAATGTTGCTTGGAACACGGATCGAATTTACTTTAAAGGTGACAACCACTTCATCTTTAATAATGTCAGCTTTGATAATCATCAAAATGACTTAATTATTAGTAGTAATAAAGCAATTCAAGGTCACAATCACGGCACGATAACTCGTAATAATATCAGTAATAAATTTTCTGGGCATCGAAGTAAACCAGGAAAGAAGTACCCAGTACCGGGTATTGTTGAACATAACTGGGATGGCGTTACTTTAGGCTTAGATTTACGTTCACAGCTGCGTGATCCTGACAATTTAGACTTCCGCCCAAAAGCTAATTCATCGCTTATTGATGCGGGTCTAGCTATTAAAAACAAAACTAATTATTTCCTTGGTAAAGCACCTGATATCGGGGCTTATGAATTTGGTGCAACAGATTATTGGATCCCTGGGTTTCAAGCAGAACAGGCATCTCAGCCTATTCCGCCGTTACGTGCTGCTCAGGTAAAACAAGACGCAGACTTAATGTGGTTACACGCATATCAAGCAAGCAGTCACCTAGTTTATTTTGGCGAAAGTAAGCAAGCGCTGCTTTCTGCAACCCAATCGTCACCTCAATATCAAGGAGAGTTTAAGCATAATATTTTTACCCCTAAACAGTTAGTTCAGGGCAAAACTTATTACTGGCGAGTTGATGCCTTGAAAAATGGGCAACTCGTCAAAGGCAAGGTTTGGTCATTTACCGTGGAAAGTTAATGATAAAAGGTTCTCGCTTGATAGCAGAATGTCTTTTGATTGTGCTATCAGCAACATTAATAACAATTAGATCAGTTAGTTTGGAAACATTATGATAAAAAAATATATAAATAAAGGTTCATTTTTACTCGCGACATGCTGCACATTAGCATTATCAGCTTGTGGCGGAAGTTCTACCGACTCAAGCGCTCAACAAAGTACATCACTTGAGCTGTATGTATCTCCTCAAGGCGAAATTGGCAATGCTGGTAGCAAAGAGGCGCCATTTGCGACAATCGCTTCTGCTCGTGATGCTATTAGAGACCTTAATGCCGAACAAAGAGCGCAAGATATCACGGTGTGGTTACGTGGCGGCACTTATACATTAACTGATACATTAGTACTCAATAGACAAGATGGCGGCGTGGGTGAATCAGTGGTTCACTACAAAGCCTATGCAGAAGAAAAACCTGTTATTTCAAGTGGTAAATTGGTTAGTGGTTGGAAAAAACTAACAAGCAAAGTTGAAGGTTTACCAGAAGTTGCTCAAGATAATGTTTGGGTAGCTGATGTTACTCGCGAAGATTATGGTCGCTTTACTGCCATGTTTACCGGTGACAAACGCTTACCTCGTGCTGCCAGTGATCGTTTTGATGGGGTTAAACCAACCGGCTATGAAATTGCTGATTCACGTAACGTGATGCATAAAAAAGATCGTCATTTGTTAAAAGAAATTCGTTATGTTGAAGGCGCACCAATTCGTGATTGGAAAAACCTTGATGATATTGAAGTATTTTTTAATCCAGTTCCTTGGGCGCTAAACTTTATTCCACTTGAATCCATTGATTTAGATGAAAAGTTATTAACCTTAAAGTATGAAGCCAATGCTCCGGCATTTTCACAAAACTCTCCTTGGGCTGTAATCGAAAACGCCGTTGATTTTATTGATGAAGCAGGGGAGTGGGCACATAACAGTGTTACGGGTAAATTATATTACTGGCCGCATGATAATCAAAAACCATCTAATATCACTATTCCGCAACTTAAAGAGTTAGTGCGAGTTGAAGGTGAAATTGATTATGACGGTCCAGTGGACCAACCGGTTAAAAACATTAGTTTTGAAGGGTTGACGTTTACCCAAGCAAAACGCTCTACATGGCATGAAGAGCATAAAGGTTGGGGCATTCAACATGACTGGGATACTTTCGATACTGGTAATGCAATGTTGCGTTTTCGTGGCGCTGAAAACATGCAAGTACTTAAGAGTCATTTTACTAACTCAGCGGGCTCAGCTATTCGATTAGATTTACACGCACAAAATATTACTATCAAAGATAACTTAATTGATTATGTTGGTCATATGGGCGTGTTATTAGCAGGATATGGTCCTGGTACTAAAGATGTAAACCATCACAATACAATTACCAATAATATTATTCACCATGTTGGTGAAATCATCTGGCATGGTCACGCTATCTTTGCATGGCAAAGTGGTAGCAATATTATCTCTAACAACTGGATTCATCATGTACCACGTAAAGCGGTTGGTGTAGCCAGCCCGCGTGTACAAATTTTAATGAAGAAAAATGAAGATTTTGATGAAGCGGCTAAAACCATTCGTTGGAATGAAATGGATTTAGATGTTGATTGGACTGATGATACACAAGCGCACTTTATGCCGTATTTACACAGTAAAAACAATGTTATCGAAAATAATAAGGTGACTAAAACATTACTACGTTTACACGATGGTGCATCAATTAATGTCTCAGGTGCCGGTGAAGGTAATATTATTCGTCATAACTACATTTACGATGTTGATTATATTGGTGCACGTACTGATGACTGGCAGCGCGGCACAATTACCACACAAAATATTATTGAAAATGCCGGTACAGGTATTGTTCACAAAGACTATAACCATATTACCAATAACATTTTTATTAATACCAATGGTGAAGCTATTCGTATGCGCGCATTCCCGCGTCAGTACTTTAAGCCGGGCTCAGTGATTCAAAATAACATCTTTACTAAAGGTCGCAGACCACCCTATGGCGCTAGAAACCTTTGGAACACTAAAGAGTTCTTCGCCACTAAAAAAGGTACTAAGATGATCCCTTATGAGTATGAGTTAGATAAAAATACCTATGCTTTTAAAGGTGCTGAAAAATTCTTAAAAGCGCATCAAAAAAATGGTGTTGAATTAAACTCGGTAACGACAGAGCAGCAACAGTTTGTTGATATCGCCAATAAAGATTACCGCTTGGTTGACAATGCTGCAGCGCTGAAAACAGGTTTTAAACCGTTTGATGTTAGCATGGACTCTTTTGGTGTCAGTAAAGACTACCCTGAGCACTTCTTAAAGCTTGATAGAGATACCATGCAATGGGGCGGTGAAACCTTATTACATGGCGGTATTGAAAAACTGCAAAAGAATGTTCATTAATTGTTGAGATTACCAAAGAGCTACCTTTACCAGGTGGCTCTTTTTTTCTCTGAATGAAAGCAATAAGCAAAAAGAAAAAAGCACAACACAATGAGACTTTATTATGAAAAGTAAGAAAACTAAATCTGCGTTGGGGACAGTAGCTGCACTCGCTATTGGCTTAACATCATCGCTTATAAGTACTGTCAGCGTGGCTGCAGAAAAGCCCAATATTTTATTTTTATTTGCTGATGATTTTCGTTGGGATTCATTTGGTTATATGAATAAGTTCGAGGTAGAAACACCGAATTTAGATAAGCTAGCTGAACGCTCAGTAAACTTTACTAAAAGTTATAATACTACAGCAATTTGCCAAGGCAGCCGCGCAGTATATGCTACGGGCATGTATGAGTATCGTACAGGTACTAATTTTGCTCACGGTGCTATGGATAAAAATACTTGGGATAAAACCTATTACCATCGCCTTAAAAACAATGGTTATTATACTGGCATGCTGGGTAAGTTAGGTTTTCATATTCTTAATGAAAAAGGTAAAAAGGCACATCACGATATCGTCACCCCAAGTTTTGATTACTGGGGTGCTTGGTTAGGCCAAGGTAAATACGATATGGATAAAAACAAAGAGGCAGATGCTTGGTTTGATCATTTTGAAGGTAAAAAAGAACATTCAACTCATGCGTTAGGCCTTATGGCCAATGATTTTATTCAAAAAGCCGCTAAGCAAGATAAACCTTTTGCCTTACAAATTAGTTTTAAAGCGCCGCACGGACCTTATGCGGTAGATGACAGGTACAAAAGCGTTTATGCCGATACCAAATTCAGTAAACCTGAAGATTACGGCTATGACAAAAATGCACCAGATCAGCCTATGTCAGGACGCCCTAAACGCTTAGGCGAAAAGTGGTTACAAGAGAAGCACTATAATAAAAACATGGCAGGCTACCATGGTTTAATTTATGGCATGGACATGGCCATTGGCAGTATTTTTGATGAGCTTGAAAAACAAGGTGTTGCGGATAATACCATCGTAATTTTTGCAGCAGATAATGGTCACTTTAATGGTGGTCGTGGTTATTCAGGTAAGCTTTATGCGTATGAAGCGGGTGCTCGTTCACCAACGTATATTTACGATCCGCGTAACCCTACAAAGGGTAAGTTTACAAAAACCAGTGTATTAACCGGCAGTATTGATATTGCGGCGACTATTTATGATTACACCGGCGTAAAACCACCTGCGGATATGCATGGTAAAAGTTTAGTACCGGCCTTAACGCAAATTGCTCAAGGCAAAACACCTAAAGATAATATTGCCCATGATTCTATTTTGTTAATGCAAGTGTGGGGTGAAGCAACAGCGCAGTCTTTATCAATAGTGACTCCTGAAGCCAAATATATTCATTGGTTTTATGGTGGTACCAACAGAGACGGTAAAACCTTTGAACGTGCTGAAGAGCTTTATGTGGTGGAAAAGGATCCCCAAGAGCGTAATAATTTAGCCGCTAATCCAGAGCACAAAAAGCTATTAGCTAGCATGCATGAAAAATATGATATGCATCTAGCTCGTTGGGACAAAGAGCAATGGGTTGCTCCTGAAACTTTTGATGAAAAAAGCAAAGACCATGGTTACGGAAAGTATGTGACGTTAGCGGATCGCACTATTGAATTTACTAGCAATGATAAATGTACAATCGAGTTAATGGATAACAAGAAATGTGGTCAATCAGGTAAGAAAAAGAAAAAAGATAAAAATAAAAAGAAAGATAAAAAAGTAAAGAAAGACAAAAAAGATAAGAAGAACAAGCGCAAAAATCCAGGTGGTAAAAAACCAACGGATGAAGTCGACTCTTAAGTTAACTGCTTAAACAGAGTTATCATAAGTACCTTTGTTATCAAACGGCTTATATTTTAAAAATATAAGCCGTTTTTGTTAACACTGAGTATGATAGACAGCGAGTCTTTTGCGAAAACGATATAATGAATCTTTGATGATAAAGCGTTAAATTTCACCATAAAACGATTTAATTGGTAAATAAATGTAACTTTACCGAGTGTTTTAATTGAAATTTGAACAAGCTTTAACATTCTGTGAAATTCGTACAGAACAAAGCAATATAAATGATATTGGCTATCCCTCTAGGGCTGTAGCGATTTATTGAAAACATGAAAAGTCACTTATAAATCCAGCGTTGAAAGGCGCTAGATTTTTTGTGCTTATCACATGTAGTCTGCCTATAAAGGGCATAATTGTTACAATGCTTTACGTGCTTGTTTCAAAGTTGTAACAGTTTTGCTTGGTGCAATACGTTAATATTTATACAGATTTTTCAACAAAGGTAATAATTATGAACGATATTAACGTCAGTAAAAGTTTAAATAATGAATCACAACGTACCCCGGTTGAACTACTTTCTATTGTGGCAAAACCAAGTAAATCTGTTCAAATTGATACGTCTTTTAACTCGACTGAAGGAATAAGCATTGTTGAACTTAGAAAGGTATTAAATCAATTAAATGATAGTGAACTATCAGCATCGTTATTCTATGAGTTTTTGCTTGCTAAAACCAATGAAGAGATGAATTGGCAACATGGTATTACTGCCTACTAAAGCAAAATAACTACATCCATGCATTCAAGGGGAAACATGGATGTAGTTAATATACAGCATAAGAACAAGAACTTATCAACCACTGCATAGACAACGTCTTAATATGTAGTAGCTCAAACTTGATTTGACGCTTTTAGATATCAGAGTAAACATAAGCTTATTGCTGCCGTTAAGGTTAGACCTACTTATGTCGTTTTAGATACGAAGAGCTTAGCCTTTGCTTATCTAACGATATTTGAATCGATATAAATCCCCCGTGCGTTAGATAACAGAATTGTTCAAAATTCCATCAGGAATCTATAAGGTCAAAAATTCTAATTTGATTAAAGACATCAAAAGCGGACGTTCGATTAACATGATTTTAGGTGTTAAATTTTTATAACTCTATCTCGGTTTTGGGCACTTTGTGAGATAGGTTTAGTGGCAAGTTATAGCGCTCGTTAATTAAAAATTTATATAATCACCGTTATTGAATTTTATATCTGTTTTAAGATTACTATATTACTTAATTCACCATTATCGGGGATTTAATGTTGCGTTATTCATTCTTTTATCTATAATCACTTTTATTGGTGATTATAGAGGAGAGGGCGTATGGCAAAGCAAGTGATTCCAACAGAAATGCCGAATGAGTCATGGATAACCGAACCAGCTATTTTAGGTGCTGTGATTAAGGCTAAACGAACGGCTATTAGGATGAAATTAAGTGATTGTGCAACGCTCTGTGGTATAGGCATTAATACGCTTTCACGTATCGAAAATGGCAACCCCAATAGTACACTTGGCGCTGTATTTTCTGTCTTGAATGGATTAGGGATAAAGCTCTCTACTTTAGGGAATACAGATAAACCTACCATTAAAAATGATTGGGTATAAAAATGGCTTATTCTTTAAATGTGGTTTATGGCCGACAAGTCATTGGACAATTAACCCAGCACAAAGAGTCAGGCTTACTCAAACTATCTTATAGTCAGCAGTGGCAAGAAACAGGCTTTGCAATTTCTCCTGCTTTAACGTTTGAAAAACATGATAAAACAGCTGCTTATAACTTCTTGGATAACCTACTTCCTGAAGGTGAAGCAAGAAAATTACTTGCACAAGATATTGGTGTAAATGAAAAGCAGGTATTTCCTCAAATAAGAGCTATTGGTAACGACCTTTGTGGTGCTTTCACTTTTTTAGCAGAGCAGTCATCGTCATCAGATAAGGCTATTTTCAGAGTAATTGAAGAAGATGAACTTATTCACCGTCTAGACCATAAAGAAGATATTGGGCTTTTGCATTGGGATGAAAAGCCAAGGTTAAGTGTTGCTGGTGTACAAGATAAATTAAATGTCTTTGTGAATGAACATGGGGAAATTGGTCTAGCAGATGGCACACTGAGCTCTACGTTTATTCTTAAATTTGAGCGAAAAAACTGCGCTAATTTAGTTATTAATGAATATTTTTGCATGAAATTATCACAACTTGTCGGCTTGCCAACATCAGACGTAACGTTAAAACGATTTGGTAAACATCCTGCTCTTTTAGTCAAACGCTTTGATAGGAAACATGATGTTACGAGCAACAGAGTATTAAGAAAGCATGTGATAGATGGTTGCCAAGCGTTAAACTTAGCAAGAGATTATAAGTATGAGCGCAATCTTGGTGATGGTCGAGATGTAAAGCATATTCGAGATGGGGCTAGCCTTGAAAGGTTATTTAGTTTTTGCCGACAATCATCTGAGCCAATTGCAAACATGCAATGGCTAATTAATTGGCAACTGTTTAATTTGCTGATCAGTAATTATGATAGCCATGGTAAAAATGTTTCTTTTTTTTATGGTGCTAACGAAAGTATTTTCACACCGGCCTACGATTTAGTTAATGTCGCTATGTTTGATCAGTTTAAGCATACTTTAGCGATGGCAATGGGAGATGAATTTGAACCTGACACCATCAATACGTATCAACTGGCGGACTTTGCCGATAGTTGCCAGCTTGATAGAGAGTTAGTCAGTCGAATGCTAATAAAGCTAGTTACAAAGGTATTAAAAGAATTAGCTGCTAATAATATTGCATCCAAGTTAGAAAAAGAGGGGAGCATTTCTCAAGAAGAAATACAATATCTTAATCAAGTAAGCGAGCATATAAAAATAAGAGCGACTCATCTTTTAGAGCAAGCTGATGAAATGACCTCGATTGAACTATAGCAATTTATTTGTAGTTTTAAGGCTTTGGGAGGCGATGTTGCCATAGTTCTTATGGTCTAAAAATAATTTATATCTCACTCTGAGCACAAAGCGGAAGCTAGGAGTTTATCTTTTCGCCAAAATAAGATATTTCTGACCGCATATTAAAGATTAAAATGATGACTAATATGAAACGACTTATTGGTGCTGTAAACGTTTGTAAGTTTTCATTGTAAACCTCCAAATTTAGTAGCGTAAAATCTCGTGTTATTAATTACCTTTTAAAGATAGGTAAAGCGATTTACTTTGTAGTCGCTGAAACAGTTGCTATCCGAAAAATTTAGATTAATGACGTATTAAACATCAAATTGATGTGATTTGAATTTGCAGAGTACTCTATCAATTCTTTATCGTATCGATGCTTGGTTTATTGTGCTTATTTGTTTAGCAGTAAGTTGTTTAGCAACTAGCCTTATAATTCACGAATGGTGACGCCACCTCCTGTGGTCCATTTTTGCAGTTGCTGCTGCCAAGGTGTTACATCCCAATTGAAATCTTCACCACGATCAATAGCTTCACGAATATAGGTCACCGCTTTAGAGAGCTGTCTTGGCTGCATTTTTACATGCGCCATTGCTTGTAAATAATGATATTGCGGGTTTGTTTCATAATCCTCACTCAACTCATTAAGGTAAAGCAGGGCACTATCAACATCGTGTAACGCTTCATCTTTAGCGAGTAACTTCATCTCAACAAGTTTCAATTTTGCATGACGGTGCTTTTGCTCTGTTGCTTGTTCTAACCAAAATAGCGCTTTGGTTTCATCATTTATAACCCAAGGGCTATCCAGTAATATTCGCGCCAAACGGTATTGTGCCAAACTATTACCTTGTTTAGTCGCCTCAGATAGCCAGTAAATAGCCTCTTTGATATCTTTTTGTTCTCGATACAACTTTAAGCCGTATTCGTATTTAGCAACGGTATGACCTTGTTCAGCAGCACTTTTAAGTAGTTTATCCGCTTCGCCTTCTTCTTCCGCTAACCAAGGGAAACTCATCAGCAGCATGGCATGTCGGTATATGTCTTGAGGTAATTTACTTTTCGAATACTTACTTTTCCGTTTTTTGATTCGATAATATAAGTTTTGGTGATCTCTTCTTATTCTAAACTTATCGTAGCCAGCCACCCCTAGATATGAACGGTTTACAAAGTGTACGCCTTTATCATTAAATTTGGGTTTAGGCAGTGGGCTCATACTTAAATTGTAAATGGCATCTTTAGGTACACCGATAGTGCGAATAGGGATGATATTTCTGATAGAGCCGTCGGGAGCAATATCATAGTCAGCAATGAGAAAATAAGGGCCATCGAGCAGGCGATTAAAGCTATTGCTGCTTGTCATGTCTTTGAAGTTTACATTACTGTCTACCGCTTCGTTTTCACCAGAAAAATCGTTATCCGTAAGAGAGTCTTCAAAACTGCTATCGTTTAAGCTATCAGTGATAGAGAGTTCAGTTTCAATGTTTTCATCAACAAAAAAATCAGAGCCTTCTAACCCTTCGTTATCACCAAATTGAATTTTATTGCTGATATTTTTTGTAACTAGTTCAGGATAGTATTTAGCATTAACTTTGGCTTTTCCATAAGAGACTTGAAATGATTTCACCAAGGCTAAAGTTTGTTCTTTTTTTTCTGGTGCAACATTAGCGAGCAGTTGTTCGATGAATTCAGCAGAGTTTTCATAATTTTGCTCTAGCGCTAAAGAGAACCAAATTAACGCTTTAAAGTTATCAACTTTAGTGCCTAACCCTTGGTAATGCATAACCCCTAGTTGGTAATATGCTCTCGGGTTTCCTATATCTGCAGCGGCTAAATATGCTTTGGTTGCCAAGTCATATTTTTTTTCAACAAAGTAATCATCACCGACAAATATATTCGAAGCCAAGCTAACTTGGGCAATTGATAACAGTAATATGGCTATTAATGGCTTAAATTTTCTTGTCTTGAAATTCATATCGTCGCATAGTGGTTACTATAAAGAATAAACATTACCAGTTTTCTCCAACTTAAGTCGACTACTTTTACATAAATTTACTTAATGTGTTGGACGCTATATAACGGTACTTTGAAAATTATTTATTTAGATTATAAATCTACTATGCTTAGGTGGTGTTGAGGTAATGCAAGACAGGTCTGCAGTAATATGTTGTTAATTAATCATTTAGTTGGGTTAGTTAGTTCAGTTGTTATATGTGTACTCATGACTTCAAGTCATGCGGTAATGGCGTCTGACCTCAGCTTAGCTGAACTTGATCTGCTGCATAAAAATGTTTTGATGGATAGAGAAAACACCATAAAAAAAGCTAAAGCCCTCTACTTGAAAGCCAAAAAAAACAAAAACCGTCATGATGAACTTGAATATTTGTACCGATACACCTTGGTTGATTTTTATACTGGGGTAGGTAAAAAGTTATTAAACCGTGTTAACAAAGGCATTAAATTAGCTGAGTCAATAAATGAGCCAGCTTATTTAGCAGGCTTTTATGCATTACGTTCAAAAATTTATGTTAGCCAAGCTGACGAAAATAAAGCTAGAGCCTCAATTAAAAAAGCCATATTACTGGCACAAAACAATCTGAATACTAAGCAAGAATTTACCTTTAAATTGCACTTAGCAGACATTTTTATGCAGCAATATAATGCTAATAGAGCATTACAATTGGTGCTTGAAGCTTATAAATTTTTTGAACAAGAAAACCATGACTATGAAATGGCAATATCGCTTAAACACTTAGCGGGCATTTATGAAAATGATCAGCAATGGGATAAAGCCATAGAGTATTATTTAAGAGCACTAAACCTTAACTCATTTGATAAACGCGGTTATGTAACCGCAATTATTTATCTTGATATTGCCAAAGCCTATCAGCAAGTTGAAGAATTTGAAAATTCAGATAAGTACTTAAATAAAGCCCTAAAAGTTTTTGATTCATTACAGCTATTCTCAGGGATGGGCGATGTTTATTTTCATCAAGCAAAAAATAAGCTGGCTAAATTTTAGTTTATTCAAGCAATTGAATTATATAATAAAGCTACAATTAATTTTAATAAAAAGAATCAAAATGATGGTGTTTTCTATAGTCACATAGGTCTAGCATTCGCTTATGGGGAATTAAACAATTTCAGTGATGCGCAAGAGCACATTAAACGGGCTAAAGTTCTCTATAAAAAGCATAAAAATAAAAGCTTTGAAATTGCTTTGTTGGAGGCTGAAAAACATTATAGCGAGAAGCAAGGCAAGTTTAGAAAAGCTTATCAACTTTATCAACAACTAGAAACCTTAAAAAGTACCTTTAAAGAAAAAAAAATAAGCAAGTTTTGCGTAAATTACAATCGAGTTTTGATGGTGAAATTAAGCAGAAAGAAAATGAGTTGTTAATGAAAATGATTCATACGGGCATGGTGAAGGCGATAAAGTACTCAAAGCTTTTTGTCGTATTACTGAAGAAAACATCCGACTTCAAGATAAACTGGGACGTTTTGGCGGCGAAGAATTCATTGTTATTTTTCCACATACCGATATCAATGAAATTGATGCGCTGATCAAGAGGATCAGTACACAATTACGTCATTACTCTTTGCCTGATGCTGAACATAAAGTCACTTTTAGTATCGGCGTGACTAAAAAACGCGCAGGCGATGAATCCGTTGACGATATGATTAAAAGGGCAGATGAAGCCGTATACAAGGCAAAAGAACAGGGACGAGACCGCCTAGTTGAGTGTTGAGATATCGACTTGTCTTGTAGAAAACTCAACGATATAAAACGTGAAAAGTCAGTTGTTTAAAATTAATGCTGTTAATCTAGTGCGATTAAATGCTAGTATGTCCTTTAAATATAATACACATCAATGCTGGTGTTATTCAATAAGGACGTTACTTTGCATTTTAAAATAAGCACAACGCTAGCTTTTCTAGTTCTCATTTTGTCGGCTTGTGGTGGTGGGGCTGATAGTATTCCTATCGTTAAAGATGATACACCTGCAAAGCCTAATACAACACCCACACCCTCAGAATTTACTATTTCAACGAATAATGTTGAAACAGCTGCATCAATCGCAATAACTTCCACTTTTAATAACTTCGCATTAAATACTTCAAGCATTTTTACACAAAGCACTATTGAAAAAACTGCTGTGCAATTGCAAATTAATACCCGTGATCAGGTTCTTAAACCGTTAAAAAGAGCGATTTCTTCTGGAGCTGCCTATAGCGAGGATGTTAATGCTATCACAACAGACTGTGCAATAAGCGGCACCTTAACTACCACTATTAATTTTCAAAAAACTTTTAGCTTGTCTCTTGAAGACAGTGTCAAAATTGAAGCGATGAACTGTCATGATGGCAGTAGTATTACCAATGGTTCGTTCACTTATCAATTTACCCAGTTGACTGATTTTAATGATTTTGACGATTACACCGTTTTAGGTCTAGATATGATTTTTGATAAGTACTCTATTAATTTTCTTGAAAAAAATAAAGAAGTTACGGTAACGAGTATGTATTCATTGCTGATCACACAAGATGAGTATTCACAGAAAGTTGATATTTCATCACCTGTACTTGGTATTGTCGTTAATGATTATCTTCAACTTATTCAAAATTTAGAGATTGAAAAAACATACATTCATAATACTAATATTGAAACCATCACCGCTAGCAGCGACTTGCACGATAATGCTTTATTTGGCTTGATTAATATCACTACATTAGATGGCTTTGAGTTTTACGGTCAGGATAGTGATGCCCCAACATCAGGTCGAATAAAAATTACCGCAGAAGATAACTCCTCAATTATATTAACCGTATTAAATACTAACGATGTGCAGTTGGATGCAGATTATAATGCTGATGATGTTATCGACGAAACGCGAGTAGTTAGCTGGGAAAGTTTGCTTTATCCTTAATACTTTAGTACTTCAATACTTTTTTGTGCTTCTAAATATGAGTACTTTATTTGTTTTAAGTCAGTTTGTCTGAGCTATTAAACTCAAAATCGCTAATATGCCTAGAGCAGAAAATACCAGCGCCGCAAGCGGATAATACATTGTAACTTGAAAGCATACCTCGTCACTTTAGCAATCAGTTAAGCTAAAATGACGAGAGCCTCGCCGGATTTACTGATTACTTTGGCTTGTTTAACTTCGAAGTTTTTAGTTGTTTTCGTCTAACAACCATACCAGCTAGAGCAAGTGAAAAAATGGTTACTGTGGCAGGCTCAGCAATGGTTGCATCTACTTTATCATTACTCTGCTCAGTAAACTTACCATCGAACACAGCCCAAGCATATCGGCTACTTGTCTTGGGTAAAAATATGTTTGAGTCGCCACCGAGTGTAAAAAAGTGGGATTTTAACCCTGAATTTGTTGCTTTAGTCGTGCTGGTCCATATGTGATCATCATCTAATAACCTATTGCTAAATAAATCGAAATCATTTTTTGATTGCTGTAGTGATAAGCCTTCATCTAAGCTAGCTAAGCGCCAATCATCATGACCAAAAACTTCAAGCTCTTCAGACCATATTTTTGCTTCAGAAAAAGTTAGTTTTCCGTCTTTATCATAACCGCTTGTTTTGACATAAGAGATATTCGCGAGCCAAGTAATGTTGGAGACATCATCATAAATCAAGTTGTGATCCTTGCTAATGATTAAGCCGGCATTGGCTGAGCTTGTTATGCTTAACAGTGTTAGCACTGACAGGGATGTAAATAATTTTTTAAATAATAGCTTCATGTTCTCTTCTCCGACACGTTTATAGACCTGTTTGTTACCGTTATTTATTTCAGTAACTCAAGATTTGGCTTTTATAAATAATAAACCTATGATGTAGTGTGAAGCTAGTCACTTAATCGGATTTCTCGTATCAAGTTGTCGTAAATAACCGGCTTTACGACAACTTGATACAATTTAATTTTATTGTCTAAGCTGTTTTAGGTATTCTATTTTCGTTATAGTGACCTTAATATATAAAAGAGATTGGTGGTATTTTGACTCATATTTTAATTGTGGATGATAACGCAGATATTCGGCAACCACTGCAGCGATATTTAACTGATCACGGATTACGAGTTACCTGTGCTGATGGTGGCGTTGCCATGCGTGAAACCCTTAAAAATAGTGCAATTGATCTGATACTACTCGACATCATGATGCCAGGAGAAGATGGCTTATCTTTATGTCGCTTTGTGCAAGATACTTTAAAAATTCCGGTTATTTTATTAACGGCTTTAGGTGAAGATGCCGATAGAGTTGTTGGCCTTGAAATGGGAGCCGATGATTATGTACGTAAGCCATTTAACCCAAGAGTTTTACTTGCCAAAATAAAAGCAGTACTTCGCCGCAGTCAAAGCTCCCCAGTACAAACACAGCCTATAGAGTCAGACATCTTGTTATTTGCTGATTGGAAATTCGATATAAATCAAAGGGAGCTGATTGATAGTGAGGGCATGGCCGTAGCGCTAAGCAGTGTTGAATATAAATTGTTGTATGCTTTTCTTTTAAGGCCTAAAACGACATTAAGCCGAGATCAATTATTGGATTTAACCCATGGTCGTGAAGCAAAAGCCTTTGATCGCAGTATTGACAACTCAATCAGCAGATTGAGACGTAAAGTTGAAGAAGACGCTAGTTCTCCTAAACTAATCAAAACGGTTTGGGGTGGAGGTTATATGCTAACTGTTGACGTTATACATCAATGATAAGGCTTATGCCAAAGCGTTTAGCAGGTCAGTTGATATTATTATTATTAACTACGTTAGTGCTGTCCCAGTTATTTACCTTAATATTTTCGTTGTCTGAAACCGATAGCATGCTCAAACGCGTTGAAGATAATAGAATCTTAAGGAAATCAGCTCTGGTTGCTAATGCCTTGACGCAAATTCCAGTAGAGAACCACCAAGCGATTGTTAATTTATTAACGACTTTTAGGATCCAATACCATCTTGATGATAAACCAAGGATCCCAACTCACTTATTGAACAATGGTCAAGACAATAAAGTTGAATTGTTGAAGGAAACGCTTATTCGTAGCTATGACAAAATTTATGTTCATCAGTATCCTGCGCCAGAGCACCGGATAATCTTTATTTTTAAAAATATTTTTGGCCATTTTTTTTCTTTTGCAAGTAATAAAAAGCAGACAGAGTTACGTCCTTTGCTTCTCTCGACCTCGATTATGCTTGAACAAGGGCATTGGCTAAACATGACCGTATATGGACGAGTTTCTTTTCCTAGCTGGGCTTTTTTGGCGCTGACTTCATTATTGGTGATGTCACTTGTTGCAACCCTCATTGTTGTTTTTAGTATTAAACGTATAACTCGGCCACTTAAAGAGCTTACAAGCAAAGCACTGCTCTTAGGCGTTGGTGAAGAGGTTGAGCCTATTAAAGAACGAGGCCCAGAAGATATTAAAGACACTATTTCTGCATTTAATACGATGCAGCTTCGTTTAAAAAATATCATTACGCACCGCACACGCTCTTTAGCGGCCATGTCCCATGATTTACGCACACCATTAACATCAATGCGTTTGCATGCAGAGTTTATTCATGACCCTGAAACTCAGGATCGCATTGTCGAAAAAATTGATGAGATGGAGCATATTACTAAGGCGACTATTTCATTTGCTAAGCAAGATTCCTGGTCTGAAAAGCGCAGACAGGTAGATATTTCTGCTTTGGTAGATAGTTTGTGCCAAGACTTATCAGATATTGGTTTATCAGTAGAATTCGAGCTTACTGACAGAATGAGTTACAGCTGTCGCCCTAATGCACTAAGACGAGCATTTAGTAACTTGATAGAGAATGGCGTTAAATATGGACATGCCGTTTTAGTAAAAATTTTAGAAGAAGAAGAAACCCTCAATATTATTATTTCTGATCAGGGACCAGGTATTGAAGATTCGCAGCAAAAGCGAATCTTTGAACCGTTTGAGCGACTTGAAGAGTCTAGAAACAATCAATCTGGAGGGCTTGGTTTAGGAATGACCATTGCTTTAACCATAATCCGAGGTCACGGCGGTGATATTACTTTGCATAATAGGGCTAACCAAGGCCTAGATGTCATGGTTATCTTACCTAAGCAATAGCGTCACGTCAGAGAGTAAATCCTTCATTTTTCACAATCACACTGCTTAACCAAAACCAAAACCAAAACCAAAACCAAAACCAAAAGCGCAAAGCAAATATAACAATTCTGTTGATTTGTTATCAACTTGTCTCAGACCTCGAAATTGCGACACCTTGATACAATGTTTTTTATATCCAAAATCCATATTAGATACACTATTACCAAACAAAGATTGTTAATAGGAAGTGATTTATGAACATAGAAACTGATATCAGTCGTCAAGCTTTGCTCAAGCGCTATCTTGGAGATAAAGATATTGCAGAGTTGACATCGCCTAACTTGATATCAACTGCCGGCAAGCTTAAAGGCAAGGCATTTGATTCACTTATGATTGATGTTAATAAGTCTAAATCAAATGCTTTTGATGCATTACAGGCTTTAAGGTTGTCTATTGATATTGCGGTTGTTCTGATAGAAAGTGGCATACTTAATATTAAAGGACAAAAATCTCATAGTTTGGCTGATCTAGAAAAGGTCATGGATGACAATATTGTTGAGCTATACCACCGCATCGATAATTTTGTAAATATGGGAGACTTAACCATTATAAAAACAAGTCGCCAAGTATTGATTGAAAATGAGTCGTTGAACCTAACACCAAACGAGTTTAACTTGTTAGTATTATTAGTAGATGCTGCAGGCTCTATCGTGACTAAAGAGGTATTAAGTCAGGAAGGGGTTGGTCGAGAATTCCAAGCACATCATCGAAGTGTTGAAATGCATCTTAGCAACCTGAGAAGAAAATTAGGCACAGATGATAAAGGTCGAGAGAGAATAAAAACCATACGTGGTATTGGCTATCAATATTTAATTTATCCAGACGCTTAATCAATGAATAACAATAAGGGAGCTATATAAAGCTCCCTTGTCTTTTACTAATCATACTAACGCCAATTAACGAGTTATTCTCACTGAACAATCAAAGCAGCCTCGTATATACCTTCTTGATAATCACTGTAAAACACACTGAAACCAAGGTGAAATTTAATCACTTCTTTTGTTGCCCCCTAACTTGGTAGCTTCCTATTTCCTTTTTCATGGTTTTAATTACTTACTAGCCGCTGTTGATCTTTCGAGATTGTTTTTGCAGCAACTTGTTTGGTATTTAGACAAGGCAGAGTATGTGACGTGAAGCTAGCTACTCGAACATACGATAACGCAGTCTACATTTCAAACAAACGCTGCCCGAAGGGTTCGGCTAAAAGCGCTTTTTTCATTGTTGAGTAGTATTTGCGTAGAATGACTAGGCGACATACTACTCGCCGCGAATAAAACGCTTTTAGCTCGAACAAAATTTCAACCCTGAAAGATCAACAGGCCCTAAAGGTAAGAAAAAAAAAAGCTCCAGGGATATCCCCGAAGCTTTACCTTTATAAAGTGTCTCGTCCTGAAATGAAGTCTAACCAAAACGAGTGCTGCTATTGATGATTAGACTCGGTCAATATGCGCTTTATAATGTCCGGCGGCGTAATGATAGCAAGCCTAACATGGCTAATAACCCTGCTGAGAAAGAGCCACCTTCACTTGCTCTAACCTCAGAATCTGTTACAGGAACATTAAAGGTTACTTCATTAGTCGCACCTTTTTCATCAGTCAGTTTAACGGTAATATTATTATCACCAATGTTAGCTTTAAGTGGTGTACCCGATAAAATGCCACCTTCTGCTACTTTTAACCAGTATGGGCCAGCAATTTTTTCAATAGTATAGCCATCACTTTCTGCGTCATTTATCGCTCGTGCAATGTTCTCTCTATAGGCAACATTACGAGCACCAGCAGCTAATTCAATGGTAGACATTTTAGGTGCATTGTTAAATGCTACAGAGACACTTACCGTTGTTTCGCCTGTTTGTGCTTTGTTATCGTTAAAGCTTACCGTTGCCGTATGTTCACCACTGGTAAGTTTTGATACATCAGCCGTTAACGCACCAGTTTCTTCTACTGTTAACCAACTTGACTCACCTTCTAGAGCAAACGTAACAGCGCTAACATCAACATCACCTAAATAAGTAGTTAATTCATCTTTAAGGGTAACTTTACTACCTTCATTTACACTGGCTGCCGGTAAGGTTATTGTGTTTGCACTCCATTGGATTAACTCAAAAGATTCTGCTAATACACCGGGATCTTCAATTGAGCCATTTTCCATCCCATCAGCATCATAAATACCTCCATCTTTAATGGTTAATTGAATACAACTATCACCAGCGGTTAAACCATCAAGATATAGCTCATCATTTGGTGCAGGACAGTTGCCCATTTCATCTTTGGCAGCTGAAGCTATGCTATTGTCGGTATCACTAACAAATTTAGTCCAACCAGATGCTGGCGTGAATTTGCGGTATTCTGTTTCTTCACCAAGAACTACACCTTCAGGTAAAGGGTAAACGACAGGTGCACTATCACCGGCAGCTGCTAAACCATCAAGTGTGAAGTTAAATAATCTTGCACCTTCAATAGGTAAGAAACCTTCATCAGTAGTATCTGCATCTGGGTAGCTAGATGCTAAATCATCATTACTAATAGTGGCTGACTTTGCACTAATACCTTGAGCGCTTGTACTAACACTGCCTAATGACAACGTTAATCCTGCTAGGGTTTTTAATGGCGCTTGCTCTTCAGCTAATGGTAATTGAGAGGTATCAGCACTATCATCAAGGTAATCAACGATGCCATCACCGTCTGAATCTTTATTACCCTCGTCAATATCATTGATACCATCGCCATCAGTATCTATATCAGCGATTAATTCTGGCAGTGGAGTAGCAATTACTCGAACTTGTGCCGTTAGTGTGCTTGATGGGTATTTCTCAATCGTATTGTTCTCGATAGCTTGTGCACTTAAGGTGAAATCTCCTGATAATTCGGCAGGAGAAAAGACAAAGCTTGTTCCTGAGCCAAGCAAAGTTTCACTGTTGTTCCAAGTAATGTCATGGCTATCTTCAGCATTAAAGTCAGTAACATTAACGGTAACAGTAACGTCACCTTTGTTAGCATCAATGTAAGGGATCTCATCAGCATTATTGGCGTTGATGGTAATGTCATCCACACCACTTTGTGTCAGGGTTAAGCTGATACTTGGCTTAGTATTACCTTCAAAAGCAGTGATGGTAATGGTTTCAGAACTTGCCTGTACCTTAACCGTTTCTGTTAAGGTTAATACTGCTGTTTGATCCGTTGATGCGCTACCAAGTAAGGTAATGTCTACGTATTGTGCTGTCGTTGCTGAGGCTGCATCTTCAAAGGTTATTGTGCCACTTTCAGCACTCGCCGCTTCACCGGTCACTGTGTAATCAATGATAGCTGGATAGTCTTCTGCTGGTCCTGATAAAGCAATGCTTGCAGTCGCGGTCGCGCCAGCAGGTAATAAGGTTGTTTCAGGGGCAGTTAATACGATGTAAGGCTTGATTTTTACCGTTACATCTTTAGTTGACGTATTACCCGCAGCATCGGTAGCTTGTAAAGTAACGGTATGCTTGCCCGATAATAAGCTTGCCTCACCAACAATAGTTGCAGCAATGACGCCGTCAGTATCATCAGTTGCGTTAATATCCAATGAGCCGCTAACAAGATCCACTTCACCACTAATATCGGTACTTACAGTCGTGGCATTGATGACGATATCTTCAATTTCAGCTGGGAATACTGGTTTGGTGGTATCGCCAGTAGGCTCTGGTTCAACGGAACTAGCTTTAGTGGTGATGGTTAATGTTGGTCGGAATTCTGCGCTGGCTTCACTCGAGTAATATTTGGTAGCTCTGGCATCGGCATCAGCAATGTTAATCATAAAGGTAAAGGTACCATTTCCTTCAATACCTGCCGCAATATCAAAATCAGCGGTTGCACCAACGGCAATATCTGTTGCCGTAGCGATTGTATCTGTAACGGCAGCGAGAAGATCATCGTCATTTAAATCAGTTAGAGTGGTTTGATCCCAGCTAGGAGCGCCAGGAATGGCAGCGATATAAGTGTCGGGAATGTTGCCAGACTTATTGCCTTGGGCTGTAAGGGTTAGAATCGCGGTATCTACAACATGACCATCTGGTATTCCAGCCACGGTAAACTGCATAAAAGCACGCATCTTACCTGTGTCGATACGAAGTGTAGTTTGGGTGCCGTAATTAGAGCCTGAGCCCGCTCCACTGCCATTTGTCCAAGTATCTTGAACTGCGCTTAACGGACCTATATCAGCAGCTAATGCCGTTTGCGTGAAGCTTGAAATAATTGCCGCAGCAACTAGTGATTTGTAATGCTTTTTGTTCATGTGATCCCCTATCTCTATTTATTATATATGTTTTTCAGGTTCTTAAACGTTACTTAGTAAAAACACTTGTTAGATGTTTTTTATTGTTATAAGGCACGTTGTTGGGCGGTAGCCTCATTTTTGCTCAATTTACATATTGTTCGTCTTTATATTGTTGTTTTTTCAATATGTAAAAGTGAAAGAGGTACTCTCTAGCCCTTTCTGTAATTAATATATAGAATAAAACACCTATAAATAATTTAATTTGTATCAAGTTGTCGCAAATGTCATTTCTTACGACAGATTGATACAATGTTATGTTTTTTCAGGCTAGCGCTCAGTATGTTTTTTACCTTATTGTTACAACATGATTTGTTTGTTATTAACAAAGTCCACTTTGAGTTTGGGCTGTTGTTTCGAGATGACAGGGGAGTGCCTTTAATTGCCAAGGGCTAAAAGTCACCATTATTAAAATGATCATTCAAAAAAAAACAATAATTTGATATAAATGTCGTAGGGGAAGAAAGTGCAGAATCAATTTAAAAAAACTAAAATAGCGAGTTATGTATGCTTAGCACTTGCAAGTACTACATCAGCTGCAGCTGAAAAAAATAAGAAAGCTGAAGATGTTGAAGTCATTGAAGTTACCGGTGTACGTTCAAGTTTAAACTCAGCATTAAATGCCAAGAAACATGCTGAAAGTATTTCAGATTCGATTATTGCCGAAGAAATCGGTAAATCTTCTGATGAAAATATAGCCCAAGCACTTTCGCGAGTTTCAGGTGTTTCATTAGATAGAAACGGTGGTGATGCACAGACTATTACTGTACGTGGTGTAAAAGCGTCACTTAACGATATCAAGCTTAACGGCGTATCGATGACCAGTAATACTGATAACCAAGCCGTTGACTTAAGTTTATTCTCAGCTGATATTCTAAGCCGCATTGATGTGGTTAAATCTCCTGCGGCGAACCAAGAAGAAGGTTCATTGGGTGCATCTATTAATTTACAAACCCGTGCGCCATTATCAGCTAATAAAAATGTTAACGTTTTCTCAGTTGAAGCACGTTATAACGAATTAGCTGAAGAAGTTACGCCAAGATTTGCTTATTCTGGCTTATATCAATTTACCGATAGTATCGGTATTGCAGGCTCACTATTTCACGACCAACAAAGTGTACGTAAAGAAGAGTTTTCAACCAATGGTTGGCGACTAAACAGTGAGCAAACTAACAATAAAGCTTTTGATAATGCCACCAATGTATTAACAGGTGAAAAAATGCCTGAAGGTACTCCAGGTATGATGCCTGATGGTGCTAAAGCGCGGGTAAACCTTGATGATAAACTCAAACAAGGAGGTACTTTTACTTTTCAAATGCGCCCAGGTGATGATACCAATATTCGCTTTGATACCTCTTTTTCTCGTCAAGAAATAGACCATATTCACTCGCAAACACGTTTAAATAATTTAGACCGCGCTGCAGGTAGTACGCTTGCTGAAATAGGTTTGTTACCGGGTAATAGTGAAGATGCAAGTACAGTGGTAAGTGCTTTTTCTAAAAAACCAGGCACGCAAGCGCAAAATGGTCAGTGGACAAATACTACAGATACTTTAGTTACCGGTTTAGAAGTCGATCACGCTATTAATGATTACTGGTTAGTAAAAGGGAGAGTAGGTCACTCTAGTACCGCGCAAGAGTGGAGTGACAGCAATAAAGTAAACTGGTGGGCAAAAGGCGCAACAACGCCATCAAATAGTCCTTCTGATTGGTGTGGCGTAAATTACGTTGACGGTCCACAAGGGGACTATTTACCTGAATTTAGTTATTGCTCTAACTGGAATAATGATGATCCTAGTGGCTGGATGATGGGGCAGGCACGCGTAGAAATGCGTGAAGTTGATGATAGTAAAACCAGTGCTTATTTAGATGCCAGTCGCTCTTTTGATTCAAGCTTTATTACCTCGGTTGAATTTGGTGTTAAATATACCGACCGAACAAAAGCGGTACTTCATGATGAAGCGGTGAAAAAGTGGAAAGAGTTCGATGATCCATCAACTAAAATATTTGCTGATTCTATTGAAGGGGTCATGGAAAGCTCAATTACCGATGGTCACTTCTTAGGAGGTATTGCACCCGTTGGTATGCCAACTACTTGGTTATCTCCAGACATTGATGCCAGTATCGCTGCAGCCTTTCCAAATGGTACTGACGGTTTATTTGTATCCAGCCCATTAAAAACTTGGGAAGTAGATGAACAAACCTATGGTGCTTATATTCAAGCAAACTTTGAATTTTTAGACGGTGATATCAACGGTAACTTCGGTGTTCGTTATGCAAATACCAAAGTTGAAGGTCGCAGTCACTCAGGTTATGAATATCCAAGCGATATTATGTTTGAAGTTGATGGCGTTAGTGTACCTGCCAGTGATTATGATGAGCCTGTTGCAGTAACAGAAGAGCATGACTATGCTGAGTTCTTACCTAGTTTTACCTTAAACTACCTCCTTAATGAAGACATAGTGCTTCGTACTAGCGCGGCACGTGTAATGGCGCGCCCAAGTGTCGATGATCTAAACCCAAGCTTTCGCCTTAATTCATCAAACATGAATGCAACACCTTATGCTAAAGGCGGAAATACTCAACTTGACCCGTTTTTAGCCGATCAATTTGATTTTTCAGCAGAATGGTATTTTGAAGAAGGTGCGTTATTATCAGCGGCATTCTTCTATAAAGATTTCCAAAGCTTTAGTTATGACTCGTCAGTCTTTAAAGAGTTTGAGAACCCAATTGATGGTAACTGTATTGTTGACCGTTCAGCCATACCTGGTGATGAGCAACTAACCGCAACTGCGCCTTGTGCTTATGTGCCATATAGTACCTCTGTTAATGGTGCTTCAGCTGACATTAAGGGTTTAGAGATGGCTTATCAACAAAGCTATGACTTTTTACCAGGTTTGCTAAAACATCTTGGTAGCTCAATTAATTATACTTACGCTGATAGTGAAGCGATTGTTGATCCTGATGATGAGAGCAACCCGTATAATGGTTTACCATTTATCAATACCTCAAAACACTCAGCTAACGCGACAGTGTATTGGGAAAATGATGATATGAGTTTCCGTTTTGCTTATGCTTATAGAACCAAAGCGTTAGTTGATACCACTTCAGGTAACAGCAGTAAGATACGTGACGATCGTGGTACGTTAGATTTTACCGCTAACTTTGATATTACCAAGGCATTAAAACTTAGCTTCTCAGCGACTAACTTAACGGAAAGTTATGACCGAATCTACAACGTGCTAACTGCGCCTGAAGATACAGGCTTAACGAAAGAGTTTGATGGTGACTTAGGCAGTGTTAATGACACACGTGTAGATCAAATCTATAACTACGGTAGAAGTTACCGTTTATCAATGCGTTATAGCTTCTAAAATAAGTTAGATTGTTAATCTGATAAAAAAGAGCAGTTAATACTGCTCTTTTTTTTGCCTTAAATTTGATGCTTTATACTTAACCAAGCCTTTTATAATTAAAATTGTTAGGAAAAGTTGTATAGACATAGTCTTTTAATGAATTAAATAGCACTAACGCTAAGCATTTCAAGCGGATTGTCAATCATCGTTCTATTCATTTTCTGAGCATTCTTGCTCTATTCAATATAGGCAAGCATGAAGTTAGTTGGACAATTACATCAGTAGTGCCACTCAGTTGCACTAAGGTTAGCAGTCATTATCATCTAACACGGCCTTCTAATAACAATTAGTTTAACCAGTGAATAACGTTAGGTTTGTCACTAACAAATTAAGAGCATTTTGTGGTAAAAGTGGGTTTTAGACTTTAGCCATTGAATAGTTAAAAATAGTTCACCCCGAATGACTTCTTGGTGCGCAAAGCGGAATAAAACCAGTCAAAATCTTAAACGTCAACTCTCCGATCATATAGCGGACATAAATTTTATAATCCTAAGGCGCTTTGGGGCACTTTGCGCCTTAGAATATATCATGACTTTTTGTGTCTTTTTTATATTAGAATTTCGCCGATTCTTAGCCGTGCATTATGCATTTTTAATATTAATAATACTGCTAACTTGATGCTTTTAATCTTGAGGTATTTATACTCGAATTTATGAGTGATTTACTATTATGACTTTTGGTTTTTAATTGCTCTGATAATGTAAACATAGCCGGGCTTAATAATAAAATAGTGGCAATAGAAAATACCGATCCAAAACTTAAACTAATGACCATAGGTACTAAATATAATGCCTGTGTGGATGTTTCAAACAGCATAGGAAATAAACCTGCGGCAGTGGTTACAGCAGTTAGTACAACGGGGCGAAAACGATTTAAAGCAGCTTCAATTACCGCTTCTTTATAATCCATACCTTCCTTTTTCAAGGTTTTAACTTTAAGTAACATAACGAATGAGCCATTAATCACTAACCCAGAAAGCGCAATCATGCCAAATAAGCTCATCACGCTAAACGAATAACCCATCACAATATGCCCTAACATAGCGGCTGCTAAACAAAAGGGAATAATAAGTAGTACTAAAATAGCGTCGAGATAACTGCGGAATATTATCGCTAACATGGCAAAAATAAGCGCGAATGCTAGGCCTACGCCTTTTATTATTTCCGAATTAACTTTAGATTCAATTCGAGCATCACCGCCAAGTTCTACCTCAAGCTCTGGGTATTTAGCGCTTAATTTGCTTAATAAGTCTTCTTCAACCGTTTTGAGTATCAACGAGGCATTGGCTACTTGCCTTAATATGCTAGCGGTAACTTCCACTAACTGAATGCCGTCAACACGGTTAATGCTTGTAGCTGCTTTAGAGGTGGTGATATTAGCCACTTGGCTTAATTCTACACTGTCGCCATTAGGTGCCGTAATTATTAATCGGTTGAGTTGATTGGCATAATACTGCTGGTTTCTTTGCATCATCACTCTTACTTTTACTTCATCGCCCGCCACTATTTGTCGAATGGCTTCGCCGCCAAAAAATCGTAAACGAATTAACTCACCTAAGCTGTCACTGGTAAAACCAAGGTTTTTTCCTAACGGTGTTGGCGTAAGGTTATATTGTAGTTTGCCATCCATCAATGCACTATCAATATCAGTTACGCCTGATATTCTATTGAGTCCGTTCATTAACTCATTGGTGGCGAGGGTTAGTATGTCAGCATCTTTATGGCCCAATTCTATTACCAGTTCTTTGCCACCACCAGGACCAACTTGATAGTCAAAGAAAATTGATTTAACGCCAGGTACTTCACCAATATTTATCCGCCAAGCATCGACAAACTCTTTAGCGGTAAAATTGCGTTGATCATCTGCAACAATCATAAAAGTTGACGAGCCACTGCTTGAGCCAATATCTTGCATGCGAAACTTATAATCGTCTTGCCCGTTTAAGCTATCAATGGCTTTTATACCTGCCGCTTCAATATAATTAATAATGTCAATTTTATCTTTTAATGGCGCGCCCGTTGGGAATTCAACCTCGGCATCTATTCGTGTAGATTCAATTTTAGGCACAAAGCTTGAATCAACTCGGCCACTATAAACCCATGAAAAAACCAGTGTAGCCAGTGATAAGAAGATGATAATTATCGTAACAGGGTTATTGCAACTGGTTCTTAACCACTTAGCATAAATGGCTGTTTTAAAGTGATCGAAACGCTTAAAGCAATGAGCTTGAACGTTAGATATAACGCGAAAACGCATTGGCTTATCAATATGGCGTAAATGAAGCGGTAAAATTAATAAGGCTTCAATGAGAGAAACAATAAAAATGGCAAAAATGAGTAAGGTCATGGGTTTATACATAACACCAAGCTCACCCGGTACATACAGCAATGGTATAAACGCGATAATGTTGGTTGCCACTGAAAATACCACAGGTAAAGTCATCTCTTTCACCCCATCTTTAAGGGCTATATTCATCGCAATACCTTGCTGTACTTTCAGGTAAATGTTTTCAGCAACAATTACCGCATCATCAACCAGTATTCCTAAGGTAATGATAAAAGCAAAGAGGGTGATCATGTTGATGGGGATATCGAGTAATGGCATGATTCCTAAGGTGCCGATAATAGAAATAGGTATGCCCATGCTTACCCAAAAAGCTAATCTTAAATCAAGAAAAAGGGATAAGACTAAGATAACCAACAACATGCCAATAAGACCATTACTGGTTAACAAGTTAATGCGTTGACTAAAAGGCTCCGACTGATCTTGCAGTATGGTTAACGTTAATCCTGCGGGGGTTTTTGATTTATAGTCTGCAATAAATGCTTGAATGTCTTTGCTTATCTCTATTGGTTTACTGCTTTTATTTTGATAAACCTTTAGTTCTAAGCCTGCTTCACTATTGACTTTAAACGGTCTTGTTTGACCTTGAAAGCTATCGCTAATGGTTGCAATGTCAGCGAGTGTCACGCTATTGCCACTGCCGTCAGTAATGATAGTTATGTCTGAAAACTGCTCGGATAATTCTTTTCGACCCAAGGTTCTAATTAAAATTTCACCACCTTGCGTATTAATACTTCCTGCAGGTACATCGGTCACCGATGTTTTCACTTTAGATAAAACTTGCGCTAAAGTGAGCTGATATTGACGTAATTTTACTTGATTAAGTTCAATGACTATTTCAGGGGAACGTGCACCTTGGATGTCAATTTTTGCTAAATCAAGTGCGTCTAACATCGCTTGTTTTAGTTGTGAGGCTTCACGGTAGAGCAGCAATTCTGATACATTACCATGCAGTCCAATTTCAACAATACTGTCAAGCTCCTCAACAAAGGTAATCGTTGGATTTTCCATTTCAATGGGGAAGCTATTTATGCCCTCGATACTGTTTTTAACTTGCGACAATATAGTGTCAGGATTAACGCCTTCAATTAACTCTACTATGATTTCAGCGGAGCCTTCGTAAGCATTGGCGCTTATTCGATCAATATTAGGGTTGTCTCTTAACTGATGTTCGATGCTTAAAATGATACCTTGTTCGATATCTTTTGGCGTGGCACCAGGGTAACTTGCTTCGATTAAAATTTCATTAATCTGAAACGAAGGGCTACTTTCTTGGTTAATGCTATTAAAGGACAGTAAGCCAAGAATGATAATCGCAAAGGTTAATAAACTTGAAGCGATAGGGTTATCAATCATCCAAAGTGAGGGCGCTGACAGTATGCTTTTATTTGACGTTATGCTCTTTGCTGTCATTACAAAACTCCCGTCACGATATTTGCTAGCATACCTTCTTGTGCTCCTGCAATTGCACTGGTAACAATTGATTCACCTTTGGCTATATTGTTATTAATAATGGCATAGTTCTCGTTTTGCCAAATAATATTTGCAGTTTTTGTCGATAGTTTATTGTCTTCGTCTACAATCCAGAAAACACTATCGTCAATCGCGCTAAGCGGTATTTTTAAGGTGTTTTTTTGTGGTGTTAATGTTAAATCGGCGGTAATAAACTCTCCCAAGATGAAGGGCTTTTCTGGATTTTTTATACTGAGGTAGACTTGTTGCAATTGGCTATTATCATGCAAGGTAGGTGATAATTGTGATACCAAGGCTTGATGACTGTTATTACTATCAGCTGAAATATTAACGACTTGGTTTATGCTTAACACTGTCGCGACATCACTGGGAACAGCGAGTGAAACCCGTAATATTGAAAGTTGCGCCATTTCTCCCAAATTATCGCCTTTGTTAACAAAACTTCCTTGATATATTGCTTTCGTTAACACAGCATAGTTTCCACTGCTGACGACAACACACCTTTGCAGGTTTTTTTTAGCAATATTCACATTGCTTTGTGCGATAGTAACATTCGCTTTTGCTGTCTCTAATTGCGGTTGACGCAACATCAGTGACTTTTGCAAAATGATGTTTTCACCACTGAAATCAGCACTGATTTGCTGATACTCTCTTTCTGCAACCTTTTGCTCGCCAAGTTCTAACTGTAAGTTCGCTTGCGCTATTTTCAATTCACTTTCGCGTTGCTTTAATCTGTGCCGAAAATCAGCATCATCTATTTGATAAATCACATCGCCTTTTATAAGGTTACCTCCTTCAATAAATGCTTTATTAATATAGGTTATTTCTCCTTCAACTTGAGCCGTCAATGATAATAGGTGAGGCGACTCAATTTTTCCAAAAGCTTGATAACTTGGCGTAAACTCTTGTGGTAAAACATCAATAACACTTACCGATAACACCTTTTCCGTTTGTGCGGACAACTCTTGGGTTGGTGATGTTGTTAAAATAGCGGCAGAGCTAATAAGTGCGACCAAGGCGATGATTGCCGTCCATGGCTTAAAAATGAAATGTTGCATGCTGTGATCCAATGTATTGTGGTAGATAGCTTGATTGAAAGGATAAATATTATAGTGTGACGAAGGTCTAATTTATGTCACTAACATCGATGCCAGTTAACGCTAATGATAGGAGATATACCGGCATCATTTTTGACTGTATTTATGCTGAAACGGTTAGATAATTTGTTAGCTAAATTGATAATTTACTTCCAATAAAATAGTTTTAGGAAATTGATTTTTTATTATCTTCGGTGCTACGTTAAATCTGAGTTTTGAAAGTAATACTTTAACGCTTTTATTAATGTAACGACTCTTGCAAGACTTAACTATTTTAGATTCCGACACCCGCCCATCGGCATCAATAATAAAGCTGATGCTCACACTTCCTTGGTGTCTTCTAATTTTAGCTTCTTTAGGATATCGTTTTTGTTTAGCAATATAATCACGCACTTGCGCCATGTATAACTCCATAGCTGATTCCACGCCAGTACTTGTTTGGCTTTCAACACTATGGGTACTTTTAACGAGAGAGGGGGAGTACGATAACTCACTACTATTTTCAACCGTTGTCGCTTCGTTATTTTTGTCGTCATCCGTTTCATTAAGGGTTGTATTGGTATTATTATTCACCATTTCTATCTCGACCTTTTTTTCAAGTACAGATTTGTGAACCGATTCGGAAGCTAAGTGGTTCACCTGTTTTGTCATTGGGGCCACAGGTTTAAGCACTTCAGGCACAGGGGGGTTATTAATTGGCTCCGGTGGTTTGTGCAACGCTACGGGGGATGGGCTTTGTTGATTGTTTTTTGTGTTTTTATTTACCGGCGGACTTGCAAAGGTCAATTTCATATCAACTACTTGCAAGCTTTGATGATTTGTTCTACCGCCTCTTTTGATTTCTTCGCAAAAAATCACGTTAAAATACAGTACACAAATTAACCCTGTCACTATGGTCGCGATAGGCTTTGCTTGCCAGCTCATGACTCATCCTGTTTTGTCGGCAGCGATAGCTGTGTGACTAGTTTGATGTTTTTAACACCCGCTTTACTGAGCTCTTTGGTTATTTTTTCTAACATTCCTGTCGTTATCTCACTGTCTGCCAGTAATGAAAGCTCTTCTGTATCGTTGAATTTTATTGCTAAGGTATTGATGTCCAGGGCATTCTTTTTGTAAGTTAATTCACCGTCTTTACTGACAAAAAGCCACTTGTCTTGTGAACTATTTTGGTGTTCCAATGGACTTTCCTTTGACTGGTTGGGGATCGTAATCTCGGTAATGGGCGTCGCAATATGCGCAGATACCATAAAAAATATCAGCAATAAGAATATAATGTTGATCAGCGGTAACATAGGTTCTATTAACGGAGTTCCTGTTACTGTTTTAGTTAACTTCATAGCCAATAAATTCACTGTTAATTTTTCTTATACCTAAATTAGATAAGCTTTCTTTGACGTTAATAAACGTTTGTAGCTTTATATTCGCTGCTGGCATCAACAACACTTCAGACACCTTATTTTCGTATAAATATGACGCGAGTTGTGAAAAGTTCATCGCACTACGATTAACGCGATAGCTGATAGCCGTTGCATTTTCATTCTTGATGATGTCAATACTGACACTATCCTGTGCTGCGGTAGATGCTTGTCCCATCGTACCTAAGGGGATGCTCTGTTTTTGTAGTTGCATAAACTGACTGACTAACATAAAGAAAATAAGTAAAATAAACACGACATCAATCAGTGGCGTTAAACTCACCATTGGTGAGGATTTAGGTTTTGTTGACAGTTTCATACGTTATTCTTGCCATGGTGTTCTGATTGATATGTCTGTCAGCACTGTTTCTATTTGACGTTGTGCTTTGGCTAACATACGTTCATAAAGGTGCCAAAGCGTGAGTGCTGGCAGTGCAACAATAAGTCCCGCTGCTGTTGTTAATAAGGCTTGAGATATACCGGCAGAAAGTATGCTTGGGTCGACTTGCATACCTGAATTTTTTAATTGGTCAAAGGCGTTTATCATGCCTAAAACTGTACCTAAAAGACCGAGTAAAGGCGCGGTCATACTGATAACTTCAAGCGTTTTTAATCCGCCACGCATTTCTTCTATTTTATTGGTAGCGTATTGCTCCATCACCGCTTCAAAATTACCTTTGTTAATATGAACGTTTGATTGTTCAAGCGCATGTTTTGTGACTTGGTTGAGTAAAAAAGTATCGCAGTGCTTTTTACTATAATTGGTTTCGAACGAATAAGTACTCAGTTTTGATAACCAAAGTGCATAGTGGCGATTATTAGCGACGCCAAACCAGATGAATTGTGCAAGTTTATAACTCGCGATTGAAACGGAAATAATGGAAAGTGCGATCAGTACCCATAAGCTCCACCCGCCTTGTTCTAACCATTGAGGAATCATGATATCTCCTGAAATATTTTCTATGTTTATGAGTTTTATGCTCATCAGCTCTTTGCTGTGAGCAATGCTAGGTTCTGTTGCTTAAAGTAAGTTAAAACGGATGGGCTAGGTGATATCCTTGGCCATAAACGGTATCGATAATAGGTTGTCGGAAAGGTTTTTCCATTGCCATGCGTAAGCGATATATATGTGTCCTAAGGGGAGAGCTTGCGGGGGACTCTTCACCCCATATTTCTTGTTCAAGCATTTGTCGTGAGACGGTATTTGGATAATGTTGCACTAACACTTTTAAGATATTCATCTGGAGAAAGTGAAGCTTTACCGTGGTTTCATCACAGGTAACGGTTCTTAAGTTATAGTCAATTTTAAGCTTTGCTACGGTTTGTTTACCAATATCTCTACGCGGCCCTCGAAGCGCTAATGCCTTAATACGACAATGAAGTTCTTCATAGGATAATGGTTTTTTTATGAAATCATCGGCACCGGCTTTAAATGCTAAAATTTTGTTCTGGGTGTCATCCTTTTCACCTATAAATATAATTGGCGTGCTAATAAAAAGTTCATTTCTGATTTTATGACACAAAGTCACAGCATTTAATTTAGGTATTTCATAATTAATGATAATCACGTCATATTTATTTATCGATGCTAATTTGAAGGCAGAGATCCCATTGAAGGCATAATCAAGTTCAATGTTGTGCATAGTAAAGAAGTTGCCAATAGATTCAGCATAGGGTAAGTCGTTTTCAATTAATAAGATCATGGTTGAATAGTAAATGTAAATTGTTATCAATCGTAATTGTGAGGTGTACTTTACGCGGTTAAATGTCTACAAAATGTCAAATCATAAAACTTCTGTAGCATTGATCATTGGGTGAACTTGTTAATGCTATATTTCACTTTTTATGAGTCTTTTTGTTAGTCATATTTTATGAAAGTAAAGAACAAACACCTTCGACAGCTGCATATTTATTGCTCTTTAATTTGCTGTACTTTGTTATTGGTTTTTTCATTAACGGGGATCAGCTTGAATCATCGGACGACCTTTGAAGCTGCGCCAAAACAAAGTATCAGTCAGCATGCCATTAGGGACGTTGATGAGCTGAGCATTAAATTACTCTTAGGTGAAGCTGACCTCTATTTGAGTGTTAAAGAAATTGACCAACTGCTATTGAACAAAGAAATTTCTTTACCAAGTCCAGGGAAAAGAGTTGAGTTATATATTGAAGATAAACAGTTATTTATTGAAAGAAGTGATTTTGGTTTAGTTAGCCAACTCAACGAGTTGCACCAAGGTCGCTATACTAGCACTACATGGAAGATCGTGTCGGATATTACAGCCATAGTTTTCATATTTATTGCGGTTACCGGAGTTTGGTTGAGCCTGAGAGATACTAAAAAACGCCGGAATTATCTTTTATTTTTATCGCTAAGCCTGACTGTTTTTATATTATTAATGGAGTAAAAGATTGAAAATATCATCGACGTTTTGCCTAACTTTATTGTGCGGCATACTTTTTATAAATGAATCCTCAGCTAACACAAAAACCTCTACAAAACAGCAGCTAGTTGTTCAAATTGAACTAACCTCTTTTCTGAAAAAACATCAGAACCCTTATTTTGCTCTGTGGTTAAGTAATAAAAACAAGGAGTATAAAACACTCGTTGTATTGAGAGAAAAGGTTAAGTGGTTACGGGATTTGAAAAAATTCTGGCGTAATATTGCTCGAGAAAACAGAAGTGAGAGTGACGCTGTTACCGGCGCCACAAGCAATAATAAAAAATTTAACTACTTATATGAAATAGAAAGTGTTTGGCAAGATATATCATTAGAAGTGGTACGTGAAAATGGCAGCAGGGAGTTGATATATTTCCCTCTTTCATCCAAGACAGAATGCATGAAGGGAAAAATTGAAATAGTAAGTTTTTGCGCTCAGTTAGTCATGAGTGACTAGGGGAAAGCGCTATTCCAAATTTTAATTTTTTATTCTAAACGCTAGCGTTACGTTCAGAGGAATGTAACGGCTTTGCTAGCTACTAAATTACTCAGTAGGTAATAATTTATTCACTAAGCGTTTTACTACAGGTTGAATAAAAAATGCCGTGGGAAAGGCAATTGGCCAGGCAAAGAGAAAGGCATCACGCCAAGCATATAAAAACATGATTTCTCCTATATTCATCTGGATCGCCATAATACAGCCACTCATTACCAGCGCCATAAGAAAAGACATTAAGGTTGAACTTAACAGTTTATATTTAAGTGAATAGCTCATTTTCATCCATAAAGTAGTGAATTAGTTAAGTGATCAAGTATATAAGCCTATAAGTCTAAAATTTGTCAGTTCAGGGTGACAATTCAGTGATCCTGATTGGGTGATAATGAAAATCGTTATCAATTAAAGGAAGTCACTTAATGAAAAAATTTATACTAGCAAGCGCGTTATTATCTACTTGTGCTGTTGTACAAGCCCACGATGTTTGGATAAAAGCCGATACCCATGAAATAAATAGTGATGAGCAGAAAGTATTTACTTTAGATGTATCTCGCTCAGCTCAAGCTTATATCGCCGAAGCTAACCATGAAATTAAATTCCTTAATATGACATCGCCAAGCGGTCAATCGAAAAAGATCACGGCTGATTATTCAGGTAAGGTAAAAGAAGTTTTTGAAGTAGAATTTAATGAATCAGGTACTTATCATTTTGAAAGCCCTGTGACACAAGTGTTTCTTTCGTTCTATTTTGATGAAGAGGGTGAAGAGCATAAAGTTAGAATGCCTAAAACCGATTACCATACCTTACCAAAAGGCGCTAAACCTGAAAAAACAGTGGAAAAGCAAATTGTTACCGAAACATACGTAAGCTATAACGGCTTTAGCGAGGTAAAACAAACCAGTAAAGATGGTTTGCAAATCGTATTAATGCAGCATCCTAACAAAGTAAGAGCAGGTGAACCTTTAAGCTTTAAAGTAACGTTAAATGGTCAACCTATACCTGAAGCCGAAGTTACACTAAAAAGCATGAATGAATTTTATTACCAAGACAGTGATAAAGTTGAAGTTGATTTGACGGCAAAAGACAAAGGCGAAGTGACTTTTAAACCAACACACCCAGGACGTTACTTATTGAGTGTTGAATACGGTGTAGAACTGAAAAACAATGCTAAAGCCGACTTTAGATCGATTGAAAAATTTCTAACATTTGAAGTTACCCAATAAAACCCAATAAAGCAAAAATGACGAGTGCAGCCACTGCATTCGTCATACTCTCCTTCATATCTAAAGTTAATTCTACTCAACTCAAACCCGTTAACTGTTCTCTTTGTTATTGTAATTAGATCCGCTATTTTTAGCACAACTAATGGTGACTTAAGTGCTTAAGTGACAATTGGGTTACAAACCGTAAATTATAATGATTCTCATTTGCAACAACGTATAGAGATCAAAACATAATGAATACATCAAAAGTTTCAGTGGCTGTTTGCATAGCATTGAGTAGCCAAATAGCGATAGCAGAAGTTACCGACCAAGATAAATATTTACTCGACAGTATTACTGTTATCGCCAGTGACGCAGACGTCGATAAACAAGATATAGTGCGAGCGCCTCAGGCTATTTCAACCGTTAGCGAAGCAACAATAAAGAATATTGCCAGTAAAAACATCCCGGCAGCGCTACGTATTTTACCCAATGTTGATATTTTGGGCGGACCCACGCCAACCAGTGAAAACATTTCAATTCGTGGTTTACCTCAATCCCACGCTTACATTTCAATTGATGGCATTTATCAAAGTAATTTTGCCACCAAGCGTGGTAGCTGGCACTTAAACCCTAATTTTGTTAAAAACATTAAAGTAACGGCAGGGCCAACATCAGGCGCTGCCGCGGGTAAAATAACCATTGAAACCTTATCAGCACTTGATTTGCTCGCTGAGAACGAAACGTTTGGCGCTAAAGTTGATTTAGGTTACCGCAGTAATAATGCACAAAAAGATTATGGCTTATCACTTTTTGGTAAATCAGATACGCTTGATTATTTAGTGTCAGGGCAAACAAGTGACCGAGATGGTTATGATATTGGTGGTGTCGGTGGCGTAAATGAAAGAACACGAGGCGATCAAACATCAGGCCTGATTAAAATAGGTAAGCAATTTAATGCCGATCAACGTTTAGCATTTACACTCAATTACGACGATAGCCGTAGTTACCAAGTAAGAAATGATGTTGGTTACCGTGACTCTAAATATACCGGTAGTTCATTAGTATGGACCGACCATGCCAGTGATAATGATTTAGTCGACTTACAAGCGTCATTGTATTTCAACAATGTTGATTCATTTTCATGGGAAGAAGAAAGAGGAAATACCGAAGGTACTCAAGATATTCAAGATAAGAGCTGGGGCTACAATATTGGCAATAATTCATTAACAGATTTTGGTTTATTGCATTATGGTACTTCAGGGCACTTTACCAATCACACCGGCGCTATTATCAAAACTGACTCAGTAACAGGTGAAATCATTGAAGATGAAAGTGCAAGTAGTGAAGCATCGAGTAAATCACGTAAGCTGGGTGGCTGGGTAAATATGCAATTACCGGTGGGGGAGTCTTTTGAAGTGATCCCGGGTATTCGTTATGATTCATTTTATGTCGAGTCATCTAATGCTATTGGCTTAGAAGGAGAGCCGTTATTAAGAGATGGACGTACCGAGACACGAGTATCAAAATCACTGAATATGATTTATCACTTCAATGATGAAATCAAATTTTTTGCCTCATATGCAGAAGCACTTAACAACCCGGGTAATGGCGAATTATTTACTTCTGGTCGAGGTTTTAAACCAAACCCAGAGTTGAAGTCTGAGCGTGCTGACAATAAAGAGCTCGGGGTGGTTTTTGACTACCAAAGTGTTTTTTCAAATAATGACTCTTTGGTTACCCGTGTGAACCTATTCCAAAACGATATTCAAGACTTTATCACCGACATTTACAGTGCTGACTGGCCTGATGGTGAAAAAGTTAATATTGGTGAAGCACAATTAAAAGGTTTTGAAGTAACAACCAGTTATCTACTCGGTGACTTTGATTTTTCTGCCAGTTACGGTCGAACACGCGGTACCGATAAAAATACCGGTTGGTATTTACAAAGCATGCCGTCTGACAAAATTAACTTGCTCAGTAATTACAAGGTCAACGAAGAGCTTGTTATTGGTACTAGTGCCACGTTTGCTTTCAACCATGACAGCGTACCGACCCATCAACTCATTGAAAATGGTGAACAAGAAGAAATACCAATGGAAGGTTTTAGCGCTTGGTTTAGCATAGATATTTTTGGTACTTATCAACCCAAAGCTGTTAAGGGCTTAACGGTTAAGTTATCGGCGACTAACCTTTTCGATCGTGGCTATGCTCAGCGCACAGAATATGAAAGAAATGGCGATCCTAAAAACCCAATCGAGTTTTATGAAGAAGGCCGTAGTGTTAACTTAAACGTAAGCTATGCTTCTGTCTCTTATACAC
>CAJXPG010000022.1 GCA_913057925.1 uncultured Colwellia sp.
CTACACAGAGTAGATCGTCGGCAGCGTCAGATGTGTATAAGAGACAGTAAGAAAGATAGGTTGAGTTTTGCTCTACATTATCAGGGTCAAAGCGTAAAAAGGTATGTCCATACATCGATGAGGGGCTATTCAATTGCGCGGATGCAAACACTAGAACAACCTTAGTGGTATTTAGTTTTTTTCTCCAGTCTAGATATTCTTGACAATAGGTAGGTTTTACTTGCTCTTGTAAGCCTTTAATATGTTCTAATAAAAATTGCGTTCTAGCTGGAAACTTACATTGATTGTCACGATCCGCTTTTAACGCTGAAACTGTAGCAAGCAATTCACTTTTGGGATTAACCTTACCATCTTCGGCAAAGAAAAAACTATCATCATCGACATAGCTTTTAAACTCACCAGCCTTTTGTTGAGTATTTATATGCAAAAGCGATAACCAACGTTCAGAAAAAGCGAGCTGTTTAATGCTATTAGCCTCTTTAGCTTGTACGTTAACACCGGTTAGAACAACGAATATAATTGATAAAACTAAAGCTTTGATGGTCATAGGTTTTTTGAAATGAACGAATAAATGGTCGTAGAAGCGCGTGATGTTTTTATATACAGAATAAAAAAAGGCTACTCAAAGCAGCCTTTAATAGAGTTAGCCAATGAATACTAAACAGTATATTTAGCTAAAGTGTCATCATTTTGCATTAAAGTGAACATAGAGCTAACTACATGTTCAGTTGTTGCTTCTTCAGATGGAAATAGTGTATTAAAGTTTTGGTGTAAAGTAGATTTAAATAAAGGACGATCTGCTTCAGAGACACCTAGAGAAACAGCTACAGCAGTTAATGCTTCGCCATCGCCACGTGCAACATCTTCACTGAACTCATCCATGATCATACTTACGTCAATCATTTCCTTCCCACCGTACGTTAACGTACCTTTAGTTGAACAACCGTTAGTGCCAAACGTCATGCCAAAGGTATTATTACCTGTAGAAGTGTTTGTTGTTGCAGCTAATACATGGCTAGGAGTACCTGTTTGACCAGAGAAAAGCATATTTCCCCAACCACACGTTTGACTACCAGGAGCATCAGCAAACGCAGATGTTGAAACTAAAAGTGTTGAAGCTATTAAAAGTTTTTTCATGATAAGTCCCTATCTAAAGTTAAAAGTTTTACTTCTTATTATCAAAATTTAGTCTAATACATATTTTACATACATGCTAGCGCTTATCTAATTCAAAATTAAGGAAAACCTCCTCATTTTTATCTCAATGCTAAACGTCAATGAAAATGTGAGCAGACTTATTGTCCCTTTAAAAACCAAAAAAGCCCTTACTTTAAAATAAGGGCTTTAACTGATTTATCGTTCTTTAGCTAATGTCGTTAATCATTAGTCTTTCTTAAAGTCATCATGACAACCACCACAAGTTTTTCCAACACCGCCAATCGCTTTTTTAATCGCGGCTTCATCATTGGTCTTTGCTGCTGCAATTAATGCTGCTGAAGCTTTAGTCAACTTTCCTGCGTCTTTAGCGTAATGATCTTGTTGTTGCCATACTTTCGCTAACGCTTCAGTTTTCACATTAAACTTTGAGGTATCAGTACGAGAATAATCAGTGATCATTAAAGATAATTGATTAATGCGGGTGGCATTTTTTTCTACAACTTTAGCATCAAGTGGAATTTTACCTTTTGCCATAGCACCTAATGGTCCCATGTTACTACCAAGTAGTTTAAAGATTGACTGACGTAACTCAGTTGCGTAAATAGCATGCTTTTCAGAGCTGGCAGGCTTTGCAACAGTTGCCGTTGCAACGATTAGACTGGCTGTTACTGTTAGCGCTAAAACGCCTTTTTTCATAACACTCATTATTTTCTCTCTCTTATTTTTTTGTTTATACTTTTTACTAGATAGGCAGTGTACCGAAATAAAACGGTACAGCAAGCAACAACTTGTAACAGAAACTAACAAATGTTCAAGTCGTTACTAAAACCAATTTATAAGCCGTTAACAATCTCTTTAACTAACGGCGGACCTTGGTAAATAAAACCAGTGTAAACTTGCACTAAGCTTGCCCCTACTTTCAATTTTTCATTGGCATCTGCAGAAGAAGCAATACCACCCACACCTATGATAGGCAATTGGTTATCAAGAGCTTGACTCAGCAGCTTAATCACTTCTGTGCTTTTATCTTTAACAGGTTGCCCACTTAAGCCACCTTGTTCAGCACCAAATTCAAGCCCTTCAACACCTTCGCGTGATAACGTGGTATTGGTTGCAATAACACCATCAATATTATTTTTGATTAACGAATCGGCAATCGACTCAACTTCTTCTTTATTTAAGTCTGGCGCAATTTTTACTGCAATAGGTACATACTTTCCATATTTTTCAGCTAAGATAGTCTGCTCTGCTTTTAATGCACAAAGTAATTCGTCTAATGCTTCCCCATATTGTAATGAACGCAACCCTGGGGTATTTGGTGAAGAAATATTAACGGTAATGTATGTCGCTAAATCGTAAACTTTACGCATACAGTGTAAATAATCATCTTTAGCATTTTCTTCTGGTGTATCTTTGTTCTTACCAATATTAATGCCAAGTACACCTTTAAAGTTTGCTGCTTGTACTTGTGAGACTAAGTAATCTACGCCCTTATTGTTGAAGCCCATACGATTAATAATGGCATTAGCTTCAGGCAATCTAAATATACGTGGTTTATCATTACCTGGCTGTGGTCTTGGCGTTACAGTACCTACTTCAACAAAACCAAAGCCCATTGCAGCAAACGCATTAATACATTCACCATTTTTATCTAAACCTGCAGCCAAACCAACAGGATTTGGAAAGTTAATACCCATAACTTTAACAGGCTTATCCTGAACCTTTTGCTTATATAAGGCATTAAAAGGTGATTTACCTGTGGTTTTTAAACCTTTGATGGTTATGTCATGAATGGATTCAGCGTCAAACTGAAAAAGTACTTTACGAATGGCTGGATAGAACATATTGCCTCGACTTAGTTATAAAATGGTAAAAAAAATCCCCGCTGGGCGAGGATTCTATCAGTTAAAACCAGTTTTACAATAACCTTACGGTAACTGGTTTTAATTATTGCTAATTATTGCTCTAGCTTAGCTTTCAATCGGTGAAACTGGTTGACAATTTAAGCTGAGTAACATCAATTCACGCAATGCCACTGAGAATTTTGCAAAGTCATGAGATTGCCCAACTTTAAAGTCAGCTAAAATATGCTTCCAACGCTCAAGTGGTTGTTCATTTGTTTCAATCCACTGCGTAAGTAGTTGCTCTAAGTCAGCAAACTGTGCATCACATTGACAACGTAAAACAACTGCCGTTAATGAACGTTGTTGCCAATCAAGCTCTTCTCTAAATGAAGCGCGAGCTAATGCTTGCCAATGGTTAGCAACTGGTTGACGTGTTATTTGATCAAGGAACCAATGTAACTCAAGGCTAGCACCAAGCTTAAAGTACAAGCTAGCCGCTTGTTCAACAGTACAGTTATTCTCATGTGCAATCTCTGCAATATCCATAGTCGAGAATAAAGTACTTAGCTGAGAAAGACGAATAGCAAGGGCTTTTGGTACACCAGATTCAATTAAGTCACTAGCTACTTGCTCTAATTCTTGAATTTCGTCACTGATCATAAAGCTTGCTAACTTCTCAGACAAAATAGCAAAGGTTGGTTGATATAATTCAATGGACTCTGCAATCGATAATGCTTTGTTGCGATGACGTAGGAACCAGCGCGTTACACGACGAACAGTTCGGCGATATTGGAACAACATTTCGGTTTGAATTGCCGTAGTAATTTTATTATCTAATACTTCAATTTGATTCCAAAAATCACCAAGCTCAAACACTGCACTCGCAATAGTGTAACAGTTTGCGATCTCTGCAACGCTAGCGCCCGTTTCTTCTTGCATACGATTGACAAAATTAAAGCCCATATCGTTACCAATTTTGTTGGCAAGTTTTGTCGCTATAATTTCAGCGCGCAGAGGATGCTGTTGCATCTCTGCCTGGTATTTCTCGCGTAACTGCTTAGGGAATGCTTCTATTAACAACGTATCATGGTATGGATTATCAGTGATTTCAGCATGTACTAAATCATCTTTTAACACCATTTTACTATAAGCGAGTAATACTGATAATTCTGGACGAGTTAAGCCTTGACCTTGTGATAAGCGATCTGCAATCTCTTCATCATCAGGGATAAACTCTAAGCCACGGTCTAATTTACCTGTGCGCTCCAGTTCATGAATAAAACGAACTTGTTCTTTTAATTGGTTAACACTGCGCATGGCTGTAATTGATAATGAATGCGTCTGACGGTAACAATCTTCAATAACGATATCGCCCACTTCATCAGTCATGTCATAAAGTACTTTATTACGTTGCTTAACAGTTAAATCACCGTTTTGAACTAACGTATTTAATAGGATTTTGATATTAACTTCATTATCTGAACAATCAACACCGCCTGCGTTATCTACCGCATCCGTGTTAATACGACCACCGTTAGCAGCATATTCAATTCGGCCCAGCTGTGTCAGACCTAAGTTACCACCTTCACCAACAACTTTTGCTTGTAAGTCAGCACCATTGATACGTAGGGTATCATTTGCTCTGTCCCCTACTTCTAAGTGTGTTTCTTTACTGCCTTTAACATAAGTACCGATACCACCATTCCATAGTAAATCAACTTTCATACTAAGTAATGCTTGCATTAAATCAGTGGGTGCCATGCTTTGCTTTTGCGTGCCAATCATCTTCTTGATTTCAGGCGTAAGCTTGATTGATTTCACATGACGGCTAAAAATACCACCACCCTTAGAGATCAATTCTTTATTATAATCTTCCCATGTACAACCCGGAAGGTTAAATAAACGTTCGCGCTCAACATAAGATGAAGCGGCCTCTGGGCTTGGGTCAATAAAGATATGCATATGGTTAAATGCGGCTTGTAAACGGATATGTTTAGAGAGCAACATACCATTGCCAAATACATCACCCGCCATGTCGCCGATAGCAATACAAGTAAAGTCAGTGCTTTGACAATCAATATCCATTTCTCTGAAATGACGTTTAACCGACTCCCACGCGCCTTTTGCCGTGATACCCATGGCTTTATGGTCATAACCTACACTGCCACCAGAGGCAAATGCATCACCTAGCCAGAAGTTATATTCTTCAGAAATCGCGTTAGCCACATCCGAGAATGTCGCTGTGCCTTTATCAGCAGCAACAACAAGGTAAGCATCATCTTCATCTAAACGAACTACGTCTTTAGGTGGTACGATTTCACCGGCAACGATATTATCGGTAATATCTAACAATGCGCGAATAAAGGTACGGTAACACTCTTTACCTGCTTCAAAGATTTCTTGACGAGAGCCGTTTGGTAGTTGTTTACAAACAAAGCCACCTTTAGCACCAACAGGTACTATCACAGTATTTTTTACTTGTTGTGCTTTAACTAAACCAAGTACTTCCGTACGGAAATCTTCACTTCTGTCAGACCAACGCAGACCACCACGGGCCACTTTACCACCACGCAAATGAACACCTTCAATTTGCGGCGAGTAAACAAAAATTTCAAACTTAGGTATCGGTTGCGGCATTTCACTGATTTGTTCAGGAACAATTTTAAATGAAATGTAAGGCTTATCACCTTTAACTGGGTCTTGTTGGAAATAGTTAGTACGAATTGTCGCATTGATCATTTCAACGAAGCGTCGAATAATACGGTCATCGTCTAAGTTAGCAACATTATCAAGTGAGCTTTCAATTTCAGCTAACACTTTATTCATTGCTTTTTCTTTAGCAGATTCAGTTGATTTACTTTTAGGGTCGAAACGTAAGTTAAATAGTTTAATTAACAACTCAGCAATTTCTGGGTAGCGCGAGAAAGTGTTCTCAATATAACTTTGACTAAAACGGCCACCAATTTGACGTTCATATTTAGCAAAAGCACGTAAGATAGAAACAGCGCGCCCTTCAATACCCGCACCTAGGATCAAGCGGTTAAAGCCATCGTCTTCTAAATCGCCATGCCATACTTTGGCAAATGCGTCTTGGAAAAGCGATCTTACCTTGTAAACATCAAAGTCGCCTTCACCGGTAAGAAGCATTGAAAAATCTAAAATCCAGTTAGTTTCACCTTCAGAGGTTCTAATTGCATAAGGGCTTTCACCGATTACGCGTAAACCAAAGTTTTCTAACATAGGTAAGACATCACTTAGGTGAATTGGCTCACCCGTGTGAAATAGCTTTAATTTAACAAAACGGCTATCCGGTTTTTCTTCAAGCGGTTGATAGAAAAGCATTTCCAAATCATTTTCTGGCGTAATTAATTCAAGTTTTTCAATGTCGACAATCGCTGAGCCAGGTAATACTTCATCTTTATAAGACTGTGGGAAGTAGGTATATTTACGGCTTAACGCCTTAGCATCTGCTTCACCACAACTTGCACCTAAAGCACTCATCAATTTATCATCCCAATTACGGGCGGCTTCATTTAAATTCTTTTCAATTTCTTTCACGTTGATATCTGCTTTAGTTGAGTTGACTCGAACAATGTAATGGGTTCTAGCGTGCACTGATTCAGAGAAGAAAGTGGTAAATTCAACTTCTTCTTTACTGCCAAATGCTTGTTGAAGTAATCTTTGTGTCTCGACACGCAACTTAGTGTTGTAACGCTCTCTTGGCACATAAACCATACATGAATAGAAACGGTCAAAAGCATCACGACGAACGAATAATCCACAGTAATCACGTTCTTGCATTTGCAAGATACCTGTTACATTGTTTAACAGCTCTTCCACCGAGGACTGTAATATTTCATCCCTAGGGTAGGTTTCTAAAATGTTGATTAGTGTTTTGTAATTATGCGTGCCTTTAGCAAATGGAGAGGCTTTACAAACCGCCATAACTTTAGAGTTAATTAACGGTAAATCTAAAGCACTGTTGGTATAATAAGCAGAGCCAAATAAACCAATAAAGCGCTCTTCACCAATAACATTACCTTTGTCATCGAAACGTTTAACACCAATGTAATCTAATTGCGCCGGGCGATGAACACGCGAGCTTGAGTTAGTCTTGGTTAAAATCAGGTGGTTTTGTCCTAACGCAACTTCTCGGCCGGTCTCACTTAAGCTTGAGACTAAGCGAGATTTAGCACCTTGTGAGTTCTTCATCAGGCCTAGACTAGATTCAACATTAGCTTCTAGTGAAATATCTCCTTTAACTGCTTTAACATCATAGGAGCGGTAACCCATTAGGGTAAAGTTATTTGCTGCAAGCCAGTTCAAAAAGCCTAAGGTATCTTCTTTATGTGTTTTGGTACCTGGATATTTTGCTTTTTTAACATCCGCAATAACTTTCTTTAGGCAGCTAAGCATAGGCTGCCAGTCACTTACTGTTAAGTGAATATCTTCAACCACAGAAAGTAAAGTATTCTTGATTTCATTGAGCTCTACATCCGTTGATTGGCGATCAATTTCAATGAAAAAGATAGTTTCTTCTGTGCTAGCTTTAAGTTTTTCGTCAACAATCGGTGCTAAGGCAGTAACTTCTAATTTTTTATCACGAACAATCTTTAGCGGAGCATTTAGCATTAGGTGTGGTGACAAACCTAAACGGTTCAAAGCAATCCGGATAGAGTCCACTAAGAATGGCATATCCTGAATAATCACTTCAATTACTGTATGACTTGATTTCCAGCCATTTTTGCTAACTGATGGGTTGAACACGTGGATAACAGGTGCATCATCTTTGTGCTCATTTAAAGAACTCCATAAGCTTAATGCTGCGCCATACATATCACTGTCGTTGCGGTGTGCAAGATCTAATGATGACATGTTGCCGTAAAGTAAATGAGCAAATTGCTGAACTAATGGAGCAGTTTCTCCATCTACTTTTTGTTGGATAAGTTTTGCTACGTTGCTAAGTATAACCGAGGGTGAACCGTTTACTAACGCCATGAATGTTTCCTTTACCTTGTAAAAAGAAAGCTTGAAATAATTGTTTTTTATTTTTCTAAAGCCCATTGTTTAGACAAAATGATGCATAAGCAGCAGACTTTATGAGTAATTTTATTATATTTGTCTATCAGAATAGACCATGATGTGGATTTTATGAATAAATTTAGGCTTTTGCGAGTGTTTTTTTGTATTTTACTTGGTTAATTTTCAACAGGTGGATCAGTAATTGAACAGTTTAATTTACAGTTAAATATGTTTATTCAATTATCATAAATAGATACAGGTTAAATCGCTTTATTCTTGTTTATTTATGCAATATTTTTAAAATCAAACAAATAATTATTCTTAAAAAGAAATATCATAAATTGGTAAAAATATCGGGGAATATTCTAAATATTATTTTTGCTATGACTTTGAGCTGTACTTTGAGGCATTTCTTTGAGGTTTTAATCTGAGGTATGACTTTGAGGAGATACTTTTAAACATTACTTTAAATTTTATATTGATATTTAACTTTACAACTGTCTTTAAGACAAAAACAAAAAAGTGAGCAATCCCTAAAAATTAGCTCACTTTTAAACTCACTTACCGCTATTAAGCTTATAACTAATTAATCGCCTTTTTGCTCTTTAGCCGGTTTTTTATCAGACCATAAAAAAGCAGAAAGTGCTGGTAAAATAATAATTGCTGCCAGCATGTTAACCAAAAACATAAAGGTTAATAATATCCCCATATCTACTTGGAATTTTAAATCAGAAAAGAACCAAGTAGAAACACCAATAGCTAGAGTTAAGCCAGTAATTAATACCGCACTGCCACGTTCCATTAGCGCAGCAAGATAGGCATCATGAACATTCATGCCTTCTTTAAGTTTAGTGCTCATGGTTGATAGAATATAAATACCATAATCAACACCAATACCGACACCTAAGGCAATAACCGGTAGGGTGGATACCGTTAAGCCAATATCTAGCGATGTCATTAACCATTGTGCCAAGGTTGACACCACATACAATGGTAGTACTACAACTAAGGTTGCTCGAACGCTTCTAAAGCTAATTAAACACAAAGCAATAACGGCACCGTAAACGTACAACATCATAGGCAATTGGGCTTCTTCAACCGCTTCGTTAGTCGCTGCCATTACGCCAACAGGACCAGAAGCTAACTTAAATTGCACTTGCTCACTACCAAGGGTATTCGATGCGCTTTTAACCGCTGCGATAACAGTATTGATGGTTTCAGCTTTATGATCTTCAAGGAATAAAATAACCGGCATAACACTACAATTACTGTTGAGTAAACCGCTTGAAGAAGGTACACGGGCAATAGATTGCACTAATGTTTGTTGATTGCGCGGAATCACCCGCCATTTAGGATTACCTTCGTTATAACCAGCATTCACTAACTTTGAAATAGAAGACAAGCTTACTGCGGATTGTACACCTGGTACATTTTCCATCTCCCACTGAAAACGATCAATGGTCGCCATGGTGTCGTAATAAGTACAGGCATTTTCAGTTGTTTCAATGATCACAGACATATAGTCAACACTAATAGCATACCTATCAGTTATTAAAAAAGTATCTTGGTTATAGCGTGATGATTCATGTAATGCAGGAGCACCCGCATGTAACTCACCAATTTTTAAACCCTGTCCTTGGTAAAAGCCAACACAAAATAAAATGGCGGTGAAAAACAAAATAACACTTGCTGGCCCTTTGCTGGCAAAGCTAGACATCATGGTCCAAACAGGGCTTCTTTCACTTAACTGCCCTACTTTAGCATTAGACTTTATTTGCGTGTAAGAAAGTAGAATTGGCAATAAGAATAAATTTGTTAAAATAATCATCGCTACACCAATCGATGCCGTAATAGCCAACTCTTTAATAATGCCAATATCAATGGATAATAGCGTTAAGAAACCCACAGTATCTGATACCAGGGCAACACCACCTGGAATGAGTAATGCGCGGAAACTTGCTTGTGCTGCTGATGTTGGAGTTAAACCTGAAGCAACTTTTTTAACAACAGAGTTAATCATTTGCACGCCATGACTAACACCAATGGCAAAGACTAAAAAAGGTATCAAGATAGACATTGGATCTAAACCAAAGCCAAGAGTTGACAACATCCCCATTTGCCAAACAACCGCAATTAACGAACACAATATAGGTAAAAGTGTTAGCTTAATTGAGTGACTAAAAATAAATACCATTACAGCCGTAATTGCGATAGCAAGCAGGAAGAACAGTACAACACCTTTAGCACCTTCGGCAACATCGCCAACCATTTTAGCAAAACCAATAATATGAACGCTGATGTTATTCTTTTCAAACTCTTGGCGGATGTCGCTCTCAAGTTGTTCTGCAATATCAAGCGTATCTAATTTCTCACCCGTTTCAGGATTGATATCTAATAAGGCTGCTTTCACCATTGCGCAGCTGTAGTCATCAGCAACAATGCTGCCAACGATACCAGCTTTTTCAACATTACTTTTTACAACAGCAAGTCCGGCAGCGTTCGGCTGAAAATCAGCAGGAATAACAGGACCACCAGCAAAACCGTCTTCAACGACCTCAACAAAGCGAGTACTTGGTGAAAATAAAGACTTTACTTGAATTCTATCAACCCCAGGAATAAAGAATAATTTATCGTGGGCACCTTTTAATGCATTAAAAAAGTCAGCATTAAATATATCCCCATTGGTATCACAAACCGATATTAAAATATTATTTGCACCACCAAAATTAGCCCTATGCTTTAAATAGGTTTTCATGTAACTGTGGTTAAGGGGAATGTTTTTAGTAAAAGAGGCGTCTAACTTTATTTGCGTCGCTTGAAAAAGGAAGAATGCACTTGTTATTACAAACAGCATCAACACAAAGAGTTTATGGCGAAATAAGCCAACTTCTAAACGGTTTGTCAGGGAAATTTTCATATTAATTATGTTCCGAACTATTAGTCTTTTAAATTTTATTAAACTTTCTCAGTATAGACCTTGAGACTTAGCGGTTTGCTTCTGGTAAATCTACAACCTTTATACCAACATCTGAAACTGCCAGTAACTGCTCCTTAAACCAAACACCGGCAATAAGCGTTTTCCCATCTTTTTGAACTCTTTGACTAAAGCTTTCACCATCGTCTGTGCTCATTAATAACATACCGTTATTACCAAGCACGAAAATGCGATCGTTACTGGCAAAAACGATATCATTAAGCAATGCAGTGGTATCTGTATCAATTTCATCCCAGATAGCGCCATTCTCTATACTTCTAAATACATGACCGCGCAATCCAGAAACCAATAAGCTACCCTTTTGGGTGCGTGCTAACGCAAAAAAAGATCCCTGATAAAAGTTGTCAAAAGGCTGCCACGTCATACCATAGTCATTACTTTTTGCTAACAATCCAATTTCACCAAGTAAATACAAGGTACGACCTTCTTGAACTAAGCCATTAAAATGCGGCAATATAAATGAAATCTCATCGAGGTAGGCAACTTCATCCTCAGCTTTAATTTCTTCAAGATAGTCAATATCGTCTGGCGATAAAAACTCCTGATGAAATTCACTACTCCAGCTGTTGCCACCATCTTCGCTTCTAAATACTTGACCATAAGCACCGACAGCAATACCTTGTTGAGGGTTTTTAAAGAATATATCAAAGAGAGGTTTTTCTAATTCTGGTAAATATTGTTGAATATTCCAGTTTTGACCACCATCTTGCGTGTGCAGAATAGTAGCATCATGTCCTACAGCCCAGCCTAATTTTTCATTGAAAAAATAAACGCTAGTCAATGTTGATTGAACAGGCACGTTGGCTTGTTGCCATTGTTCGCCGTCATCTGATAAAAGTATATGTCCATGTTGCCCAACGGCAACCACTTTCTCTTTTCCAATGAGGGCAATATCTAATAATAAAGATTTACTAGCCAAAGTAGATTCAGTTGCCGCCTTAGCATTGGCAATTGTTGGCGCTTTAGTCTCAGCGCAGACAGGAGATAAGAAAAAAATAGAAATAACTGCAAAGGCAACTAGTAAACGCATAACAACACTCTTTCTTTTGGGTATTCGAATTATAAAATTAAAGGGGTACTAAAAAAAACGGCTGACACTTGTCAGCCGTTTCCTTGCTACTGATTATCTACGTCCTTCGCGTCTTAGCGCTGCTGGAGTAAAGTCTCGCTCGTTAAGCTCTTTAGAGAAATCATACATCTTAGTTTCATTATCTAAGCCGATGGCTAAATAACGACGTGATTGAATATCATGATAAACATCTAAAGTTGACCAAAGGGTTGGTACTTCATAATAGTTAATAGCATGCGCTACTGCAACGCGATAAAGCTCATCACGGTTATCATAAATATCCGTCACAGCTACTTGCCAGCTATCTTCATCGATATAGAACACACGCTTTTTGTAAGTATGGCGAGTATTCTCTTTCAAGCTAGCTTCAACTACCCATACGCGATGTTTTTCATAGCGAACTAACTCTGGGTTGATGTGACCAGGTTGCAAAATATCATCATACTTTACTTTATCACTGTGTAACTTGTAGTCATTATAAGGGATCAATAACTCTTGTTTGCCTTTTAATGTCCAGTTATAACGGTTAGGTGCACCATTATACATATCAAAGTCATCCGTTGTTCTTAACCCGTCCGACGCTGTACCTGGTGCATCATAAGCAACGTTAGGAGCACGACGTACTCGACGTTGGCCAGTATTATAAGTCCATGCTTGACGAGGTGTTTTAACTTGGTCCATGGTTTCATGTACAAGTAAAGCAGTACCCGCTAAACGTGCCGGTTCAGTTACTTTTTGTTTAAACTTAAACAAAATATTCGATTTCTCTAATTCATCTGCAGAAGCACCTTTAACACTATACGGTAATAATAATGTTTCAGTTAAACCAACATAGTTGTAGCTTCCTGATGCAGTAGGCGCTGCTTGACCACCTGAACGACTAACATTTTCACCACGGTATCGCAGAGTATGGTTCCATATTGCTTCTAAACCATTTGCAGGCACAGGGAAAGGAACCCCTACCGCAGCTTTTTTAATACCATTACCACCTTCAACGAGTTCTGAACGGGTAGCATTGTCTTTAACCGCTTGATAAACATGTTCAGGGTAAGATGCACTACGACGTGTTTGATACACATTCATCTTGTAGGTATCAGGATAGGTTTCAAATAACTTTACTTGACCCGGCGTTAATAACGCTTTGTGTTCAGCAACATTTTTTGCTGTGATCGTGTACTTAATTTTGTCATTTGGATAAGGATCAATATGATGATCGCCAACCGTATACCCTGCTGGTAATTTTGTAATACCGCCCGTCCATTCAGGGATTGAACCATCTTTATTAGCAGCTCGTGTAGCGCCCATAGGTGTTAATTCTGAAGATAATTTTGCCGCTTGCTCGCCAGATACTTTAGCTAAAGCACCTGTCGATAAAACCATTGATATGGTCAAAGATAATAAAGTGACTTTATTCATGTTATTTCTCATGATTTCTGCCTTTAATTAGATTGAATAACTTACGCTGAAAGATACATAGTCATGATCTTCCATTTTATTGGTAGTGCCTACGCCACCGAAGAAACTATTGTAGTTTAAGTCTGCTTTCCAGCGACTTTGATAGTCAAATGTTAAGCCTAACGACATTGACTTTCTATCTTCAATAAACATAAACAATGGATCTGGTGTAATACCACTAACATCGTGAGCGAAAACAACACGAGGTGACATGTTGATACCGGCGAAAACGTTGGTGTAGTCAAGTTTAGCAACCGCACGGTAACCCCAGGCAAACTCTGTTGGGAATGGGTTTGACTCAGTACCACCTTGTAAAACGTACATAAGACCATTATCCGTACCACTACGCGCAGTGCCTGGACCATTTAAACGTAATTCGTCTTGATCTGGCATATCATTAATATTGATACCGCCAACTTCAACAAGACCAACAAATTCGCTTGCCCCTAATGTAGGACCGAATAAATGGGTCAGTGTCATTTGAGCTTGCACAGTATCTGACAAAATAAAGCCATTCGCTGTTTCACCCGGTTGGTAGTATGAACCATCAGGCTTAACCATTTGTGAAACGCCATTTAGTGCTTCATAAGCAGGGCTGCCTGTATTAGCAAGCTGTTGCGGCACTGCAGTAAATAATAACTCTACATCATCAATTTGCATTGGCTCATCTTGTCGATAACTTACTTCACCAGCAAAGGCAGTAGTACCAATCGTGGTGTTAAAGCTTAGCGCATACATCTTGATATCTTCAGGGTAGTCTAGTTCTACACGTGAGAAGCTTTTTAAGTCTGAATAATTATCTTCAGTGATTGTATTTTGCGCTAACATAGCGACATCACCACCGATAGTTTCAGGACTGAAGTCTGCGGTTACCCCAGAGAAAATTGGGCGACGACTGTGATAGTTAACATGGTATAAACTAATTTCTGTATCGTTAAGCGCAGGTAAGAACCAAGATAAACGAAGACCGTATTGACCACCATCATCAGGTTCATTTTCAGCTTTGCCACCAGGAGCTCTCAGGGTTAAGTTCCCCGCATAAGCAGAATACATTGAACCTGCTTGTTCTGGAGAAATACTCCCTGCTCTAACGCCATCACCAATTTGATTTAAACCAGCAATCAAATAGTCAAGGTTCATATCTGGATTACCACCAAAACCTAATTGGACATTGTTGTACTGTCCGCCGTCACCGGCAAAATCATTGGTTGAGAAGTAGCTGCCCGGAGGCGGTAGAATTGTTTTTTCCCAGCTATACTGGTAATACATTTCTATATTGAAATTATCCGTTACACCTAAAGAGCCCCAAAGCGCGCCAAAAGGTATAAACGCTTCTTTTACTTCAGCACCAGGTGCACGTAGGCGTGCAACATCAACCGGATTGATTTCACTGATACCGTGAGAAATTAGGGTACTTTCACCCCAGCTGATAACTTGATCGCCAAGGCGCACTGAAAATGGCATATTGCCTATTTCAAAATCACCATAAACATAAGCATCTAATAAGCGAACATCTTGACAGACCTGTTCTTTAGCTTCGCCATCACGACAAGGATCAAAAACTTGCCCAGTCAAGGCATTTGAAGCAGCTCTATCTTCATCCATCATGGCATAGTCATAAAAGTACATACCACGAACGAAAACACCCATGTTTTGGTACTGAATATCTAATTCATGCACACCTTTAAACACTTTAGAGAAACTTTCACCGGCATTATAATTAAGGTTTCCGGCATCACCATTGGTAGAATATCCACCAGCACCTTGGGCCCAAACATCTTCTTTAGTTGGTGCAGGAGAAAAAATTGAATAGTTACTGAAATCAATGCCGTTATTAGCATTATTTGATTTACCGATATTATCATTCCAGTTTCTATCTTCTGTGCGCCAGCTTGAACCGATACTAAAAGTTGAGTCAAAGCTAATATCGACATCACCTAACTCGAATCTTGCTGCTTGAGCAGTGTTAACCATACTGGTTAACATCGACATTGAAAGTGCGGCAGCAACACCGACAGCTAATGGTTTTTTGGCAAAGCCATGTTGAGGCTTATGTTTCATCTATTCTCTCCCCTGTGCGAAACAATGTAATGATAAAATATTACTATTATTTTCATCACATTATTTGAAATCAAAAGTTAGTCGTTGTTTTATTATTTATCTAACGGCAATAATAATTACATCATTTTACTTTTGTAGCAAGTGGTAAGGCCACACTTAAAGCGCTATATTTTAAGGACTTTCACAAAAACGGTTTAACGTTTAAATAACTTGTTTAAAACTAGCGTTTAAAAATAAAACACTAGTTTGAACAGAATGTTTTCTAAGTTCATGAAAATGCATTGATTTGTTAAGCCTTGATACGAGTAAGCACACTAAAAATGGTCTGACCACTGTTTCAAGTCTTTACTCTATTCCAGCTTATTTCATTCAAAATTATTTAAGCTTTATCAGTGATAAAAATTTATTTTGTTGGGTTTGTAAACAAAAGTACCCTTGTATGCCACTTGAGGTTAGGTGCTTTCTTAAGTGCATAGCAGGAAATTGAACTTTGGTGCCATCCGTCGCCCGCACAACAACATCTTTAATGGTACCTTGATAATAAGGCAAGAATTCATTAGCGCTAATATTAATAGAGAAATAATATTTCATTGTCGTTTTAGTTGTAGTTTTAGCTTGAGCTACATACTGACTCTCGATATGTAGCTCATTTAATATTAATGTCTTTGTTTGTCCGCAGCATGTTATACAATCTAAGTTCGGGATAATAAATAACTCCCGAAAGAAGGTTATTCAGCTAGTGCAGCGTCCAATTTTTCCCTTAAATCATTAGATAAATTTTCAAGATTTTGCAATTTAACAAGTTCAGCTTTCATTAACTTTTGATGCTTGGGCGCAAAGCTTTTAAATTGGATTAATGGAGTAATCAACCTTGATGCCACTTGAGGGTTAATCTCATTTAACTTAGCGACTTGCTCTGATAAAAATTGATAACCTCGACCTGTAGGGCAATGAAAGTATTTTGGATTATTCATGGCAAAGGCACCTATAAGCGAGCGTGCCCTATTTGGGTTCTTTAAACTAAACTGTCGATGATTTAACAAAGAATCAAGCTTTGTGAAAATATCATCACCAACAATACTTGCACTTAAAGCAAACCATTTATCCATAACCAAAGTAGTTTGTTGCCACTTTTGTTCAAAATGTTGTAGTTGCTCGTCAAGCCCTGAAAGGTTTTGTTTGGCGCTGCAGGTCAAAGCCGCTAGGCTATCCGTCATATTCTCTTTAGTAACATCATCATTATTAGTTACCCGTTGGTATTGCTCTGCGACAAGGTATTGGTATTCTTCTTGGCTACTTAGGTAAGTTAAACAAGTATTTTTTAATGCTCTATTGGCAACTAAGTTTTCGCTTGTATCATCAGACTGGCAAGTTTGATAACAGGCGAATAATTCGTTGTGAACGCCTTTGGCAATAAAATCAACTAAGTGTTTCAATGCATTACTTAAAGCTGTGGGATCTACATCCTTCATTAAACCTGCTGCTTCATCAAAGCTTGGCAAAGACAACTGCTCTGCAATAAAAGCTCGATCGCCATCATTTAGTAAAATATCCTTAAATACCGTCAATAATTCGGTCGGGATTTGATACTTTGGAGCAAAGGTTAACTGTTGAATATAAGACATTAAGAGTTTTTGTCCTGCATCCCAGCGGCAGAAGCTGTTTTTAGCTTTTTGCATTAGGGTCAATAAGCTTGTCTCTTGTTGTTCAAAAGCTAACTTAACTGGAGCGCTAAAGTCAGGCAATAAAGCAATGATTGGTTTGTTGTTATAACCGCTAAACTTCCACTCCTGTGTTCCTTGGGTCAATTCTAGAAGTTGACATTGAATGGTATTGTCATTGTCTGCTGCGATTAATTCTATTTTTATTGGAATGTGAAGTGCTTCTGGCGCAGGCTGATTTTTGGTTACCGGTGAATGTTGTGACAACGTTAAGGTATAAATACCTGCTACTTCATCAAACGACTCTTTAACCGTGATAATTGGTGTACCCGATTGGCTATACCACAATTTAAATTGTGATAAATCTTTGCCACTGGCATCACTCATGGCATTGATAAAGTCATCACAAGTTACCGCCATGCCATCAAAGCGCTTAAAATATAAGTCCATGCCTTGGCGGAATTTATCCGCACCAATTAAGGTATGTAGCATACGAATAACTTCTGAGCCTTTTTCATACACGGTCAAAGTATAGAAATTATTCATTTCTAATACTTTTTCTGGGCGTATTGGGTGAGCCATCGGCCCCGCATCTTCAGCAAATTGTTGGGAACGTAATAATCGTACATTTTGAATGCGTGTTACTGCACTCGAGTGCATATCGGCACTAAATTGTTGATCACGAAAAACAGTCAGCCCCTCTTTAAGACTTAATTGAAACCAGTCTCTACAAGTTACACGATTTCCTGTCCAGTTATGAAAATACTCATGTGCAATAACAGCTTCTATATTGAAATAATCACTGTCTGTTGCGCATTGGCTGTCTGCTAAAACAAATTTAGAATTAAAAACATTTAACCCTTTGTTCTCCATTGCGCCCATATTAAAGAAATCAACAGCCACTATCATGTATATATCTAGGTCATATTCAAGACCGAAAACTTTTTCATCCCATGCCATCGATTTTTGTAATGAAGTCATCGCATGTTTAGCTTTGTTTAAATTACCTTTATCAACAAAAATTTCGAGTGCAACGTTACGGCCTGACGAAGTAATAAAATTATCTTCTAATAAATCAAAATCCCCTGCGACTAGGGCAAATAAGTAACAAGGTTTTGGAAAAGGGTCATGCCAAGTCACAAAGTGTTTATCATTGTTTATGCTACCCTCCTCTATTTTATTACCGTTTGAAAGTAAATAAGGATACAAGCTTTTATTTGCTATAACTTTGGTAGTAAAAGTTGCCATGACATCGGGTCTATCAAGATAATAACTAATCCGCCTAAACCCTTCCGCTTCACATTGTGTACAAAAAGCATCGCCTGACTTAAACAACCCTTCTAACGCGGTATTTTCTTGAGGGTTAATCTCTGTAGTGATGGTTAAGTTAAATTCATCAGCTTTAGGTAAGGTACTGGCGGGGATCACTAACAAACTATCAGTCAATTGGTACTGCTGTGGCGTTAACGCCTGATTGTCTAAAATAACTGAAACCAGTGTTAAATGTTCACCATTAAGCTGTAAGGCTTCCTTGGAATCACCTTGGCGCTCTATGGCAAGCTCACTAACGACTCGACTACATGTGTCATCTAAATCAATAATTAAATTTACCGTATTTATGGTGTAGCTTGCCGGAAGATAATCTGCTAAAAAACGAGGAGAAGATTCAGTCATTTTTATACCTTTAATAACATTAAAGCCTGTTCGATACAGGCTTTATTAATTGAACATTGTAAAACCGATGGCTATAAACTCATGTCTGAGATCTAACAGCCACTAGGTGATTATGCTGGTTGTGTTTCACTGATGTACTTAATTTTATAACCAACATAACCATAAATAATAGCTAACACAGGATTAATCAAGTTAAAGAAACAATAAAAAATATAGTCATAAGATGTTAACGCTAATGCACCAAACATAAATGCGCCACATGTATTCCATGGGATCAGTGGTGAAGTAATTGTCCCCGAGTCCTCTAGCGTACGACTCAACACAGTTGGATGTAACCCTCTGCGACTATACTCTTCTTTATACATTCTACCTGGCATTACGATAGCCATGTACTGATCAGCGGTTATCAAGTTTGTACCAATACATGTTGCCACTGTACTTGCTATCAAACTCCCTGTTGATTTCGCTGCTTTTAAAATACTATCAACAAAACGCTTTAGCATTCCTAAATGTTCTAGCACAGCGCCGAAACTTAATGCACTCATCACTAACCAAATGGTATTGAGCATACTAGACATACCACCACGGCTTAGTAGCTCATCTATCTCACTGTTACCCGTTTTAACGACAACACCATCAAAAAAAGCCGTCCAAACAACCATAATAATGGCTTGAGCACCTTTTAAGCCATCAGCGGCCATTGAAATGATGAGTTCTTGTTGAAAAATGGCCGCCCATACAGCTCCCATAATTGCGCCAATAGCTACCGCGGGGAAAGCTGGCATTTTCTTAAATGCTAAAAATAAAAGCACTACCAGCGGGATTAAATTAATAATACTTATATTGTAGGTTGCTTCTAATGTACTCGTTAATGTTTCAATGCTATCGGTACTACCCGTATTGGTAGCAGAGTGATTAAAACCAATCACCAAAAATAGAATAAGCGCAATGGAGATAGAAGGAATTGTCGTCCAAAGCATATAACGGATATGAGCAAATAATTCAGTACCCGCGACAGCCGGTGCAAGGTTAGTCGTTTCTGAAAGCGGCGATAATTTATCGCCAAAGTAGGCGCCAGAGATTACTGCACCAGCGGTAACTGCGGTCGACATTTCAAAGCCATTAGCAATTCCTATAAAGGCCACACCAACAGTCGCTGCAGTGGTCCAAGAGCTACCAATGCTCATGGCAACAATACCACACACTAGACAAGTAGCAGCGTAGAACCAACTTGGATCGATAATTTGTAAACCATAATAAACCATGGTTGGTACCGTACCTGATAATAACCAAGTACCAATTAGAGCTCCAACGGCAAGTAAAATGAGAATGGCGCCTAAAGAAATGGAAATACCATTCACTATCGCTTTTTCTATGGACTCCCATGTGTGCTTGTTTTTTAATCCAATAATGATGGCGATGCCCATCGCTAACATCAGTGCAATTTGATTGGGACCAAATGATGAACTGTCACCAAAGAATTTAACGGATGCTGTTAACATAACAACAAGCGCAACAAGAGGAAGTAGTGAGTCAAGTAAGCTAGGTGCTTTGGGTTGAATCGGTTCAGACATAAACGGGCTTTACCTTATTAATGTAATTTTTATTATAGGTTATTAGTTAACATGCCTTGTGATAGCATGCCTTGCAAGTTATTTGTTGTCGTACAGACAAAGTAAATGAATATCATAAAAAAACCGCCTGCTTTGGCGGTTTTTTAACATCTCAAGTAGACGCTACTTTTTGGCTATCTTTCCAAGTGAGATAAAGTCAAAAGTAATGCGAGCGGCTTCATCTAGGAAGGCATCAAGATCATCTAACTCGTCTGATAAATCATCTAAATCAGTGACTGGTTTTTTACCTAGTTGAGCAAGTTGCTCATTAACACGAATCAAGCGCTTGGCTTTTCGATCTTCTCGCTCTTTTTTACGCGTCGCTAAGTTTAACGAAATGGTTTTATCGTCTTTTTCTGCTTGATAAACACTAATATCTTCAAGCAAATAATTAAACTCAGCATTATCTTTAATACGTTGTTCATAGAGTGAGGTTAAATATTCAATATCTGTATCTAGTTTGTTAAGCGGTGAGTACTTAGCTTGTTGAATATGATCCCAAGGTAAAGCGTTCTCTTCTTTACTTTCTCCCCAATCTTCTGGATCAATAGCCGTTGGGAAAGCGATATCAGGTAGCACACCACGATGCTGAGTACTGCCACCATTAATACGATAGAATTTGGCAATAGTGTATTGAATACTTCCTAAAGGTTTTTCGTATAAATCATATACACGTCCTAAACCACGGTGCTGCTGTACTGTACCTTTACCAAAAGTATGTTCACCAATAATCACGCCACGACCATAATCTTGAATAGCAGCAGAAAATATTTCAGATGCTGAGGCACTATAGCGGTCCACCATGACAGTTAATGGGCCATCAAAATAGCTAACCCCATCCCTATCACTGTTAACTTGGATACGATTTGCACCGTCTCTAATCTGTACTACCGGGCCTTTATCGATGAATAATCCGGTTAATAAAGTCGCTTCACTTAATGAACCACCGCCATTACCGCGCAAATCAACAATAATACCTTGAACATCTTGCTCTTTTAATTTGCTGATTTCTTTATTTACATCTTTTGAAAGGTCATTGTAAAAACTTGGAATAGTGATGACACCCAGTTTTTTACTATCTGCATCATCAGGGTTTTCTAGGTAAACTTCTGACTTCGCGGCTCTATCTTCAAGCTTAATAATATCTCGTACGATAGAAACGACCTTGATATTAGCTTCATCGTCGCTATCTCCAGAAAGCACTTGTAAACGAACAGTAGTGCCCTTTGCACCTTTAATTAACTCGACCACATCATCTAGACGCCAGCCAATAACATCTTCGAAATCTTTTTCGCCTTGGGCAACACCAACAATGCGATCTTTAGATTTCAATTGTTTCGACTTATCAGCAGGTCCACCGGTAACTATACGGTGAATAACAGTATAATCTTCAACTGAACGTAATTCTGCACCAATCCCTTCTAAGGATAAATTCATATCTACTTGAAAACGTTCAGCATTGCGCGGTGATAAATAAGAAGTATGTGGCTCAACAACACGGGCAAAGCTATTCATTACCAACTGAAAAGCATCTTCGCTTTCGCTTTGCTTCAAACGCTTAATTGCGTAATTGTAACGTTTGGTTAAAACTTCTTTTATTTTTGGCCATTCTTTCTTGGTAAGTGTTAGGTTCAATACGTCAGATTTAACTTTCAAACGCCATAATTCATCAAGCTCAGCTTCGCTTGTCGGCCATGGCGCATTTTCACGATCAAAAGAATAGATTTCTTCTTTGGTAAAATCAAAAGGGTTTTTACCGTCTTTATCCGCTAATAAACTTATTGCAAATTCATAACGCTCTAAACGTCTTTGCATATTAAGATTATAAATATCATAAGCCTTATCTAGCTTGCCACGAGTCAGGACAGTATCGAATTCAAGGCGGTATTTTTGAAAGTTATCTATATCCGTTGAGGTGAATATATTGCGAGCATAATCGAGCTGTTTAATATATCGGTCAAAGACTTCACCTGATAAAGCATCATCAATGGTGACTTTCTTATAGTGTGCACGAGTAAAACGTGCCGTAATGCGCTTACTTGCTGTAGCATGCTGACTTTCAGGCATGAGTACAGGTAACTCTTCTGGGGTATGTACTTTTTCAAACGCGACGGCGCTGACAGATAAACCTAAGGATAAAGAGACGGCTAGAGCGATACGACAAAATTTTTGCATGCATTAACTTCCTATTCAATTTCTGTATGACTTAACTAATGGTCAAGCCCGCCTTCAACGTTAAGTACCTTGAAGGCTAGTTTTACAACTACGCGTAAATGTTTTGTAGTTGGGTTTTTATCACCATGCCAGAGTCAAGTTGTACACTGATATCTTTACCAGAAATTTCAGTGATTGTGGCATTCATTGGAGAATTGCCTAACTGTACTCTTACACTACTGCCTACTTTGATTGTAGCTGATTCAACAGGTTTTAGTGGCGCTGCATCTTTTTTAGCTGTTTTAGGCTTAGAAGACTTTACAGATTTAAACTTAGCAGAGTCACGTTTTTTCTCTGTTGGCTTATCACCTGTTGAACCTTGTTTACCTTTATAAGGCTTTTTGTTGTCACTGTCTGTCGGTTTTTTGTTACCAAATTTTTCTTGGCTCTCTTTTAGTGTCTTACTAGCATAGGCAGCTTGCTCTTCATCAATCTGAGCAACTTCTTTGCCATCTACATCTACACGAGAAACACCAACCTTGATCGCTTTAAGGTAGCGCCAGCTACTGGTATAATGTCTTAAAGCTTGACGTAAGCGAGTCTTACTAACGGTTTCATCTTCATTAAGCTTTTCTGCTAAATCTTGAAAAATACCAATTTTAAGTGGTTTAACAGGGCCTTTAACAGAAAAACACTCGGGGAATTTTTCTGTTAAATAGCTAATAATATCTTTAGTACTTGTACGTTTAATTTCAGTTTCCATAACTACACTTTTTTACAGTTTAATTTAATTTAATTTAAGCCAACGTTATCTTTAATAAAGTTGTCTCAAGCTTGAAAATAGCAACAATTTTTACATTTATTCTTCTGACTGGAGATGTTGCTCAGGATTATCAAGCACATGTCTACACCAATCATATATATCGTTAGATTCAATTTCAGCTATTGCTTCTTGGCCTATCCAAGTATCCCAAATAAGCGCCAATAACTGCTCTAGAACTTCCGTATCAATATCTTCTTCCGCCAAGTCATATAGAGTATGATAAATCTCATTCATACGCTCAGCAACTTCTTCTTCCTGGCCATCCCAATCACCGACAATTTCTTGGGTAACTAGATAGTCATGAATGACCACAAATTCTTTCATTAAATATTCACTTCTTTATATCACAATTTACATTTGCTTTAAGCTTTAGCTTACCTTGTTTCCAATTAAGCGCTAATACTGCGTTCAAACAATTCTACAATCGCTTTTATTCCTACTTCATCTTCTTCGCTGAAACGATCAAAAGCAGTGCTATCGATATCTAATACAGCGATAACCTTTCCTGCTACAACTATCGGCAAAACTAATTCAGCATTACTGCTCGCATCGCAAGCTATATGTCCTGAGAATTGATGGACATCGGCTATACGTTGAACTTTTGCTGTTGCGGCGCAAGTACCGCAAACTCCCCTTCCTAGCGGAATTCGAATACAAGCAACTTTTCCTTGAAACGGGCCAAGTACTAACTCTTCTTCAATAACACGATAAAAGCCTACCCAATTAACAGAGGATAAACGTTCAAACAGTAAGGCGCTGATATTCGCCATATTGGCAATAGTATCAGATTCATCATGTATTAGTGCTTTAGTTTGTCCTAATAATTCTTGATAAAATTCAGCTTTGTTATCCATTAATGACTACCGCGTAAGAATGCTATATTAAAAAAGCGCTAACATACCTAAAAAAGTACCATATTTAAAGCTTTTCTCTAACAATTAGCCAACTATTGCTGCTAAGACATGCTTTTTTAGTTATTAAGGCTAAATTTAACAGACACTCTCGCTGTGATCACTTGATTCCCAATGTGAGAAGAATGCTCTGTTGAAGAAGCATCACTCATTAACGCTTGAGCGTACATCGGCTGGTAGTGATTTCTTGATTGCTCTTTAACATGCAATAGTTTATCTATTGATGCACCTGCTTGTTTTGCCATTCGCTGCGCTTTTTCTTTAGCATGACTAATTGCTGCTAATAACGCTTGCTGATAATACTCATCGCGCTCTTTTACCGACATTGTTAAGCTTGAAATATGGCTGACATTTATCTTTATCACCTGGCCAAGAAACTGATCATAATTATTAATTTCTGCAAAACTTACTGTTATTTGTCGACTTAACTCAAATAATGGTTTTTCATAATCTTGCTGTTGGCTCTGGTTTATGGTTTTTCCATCGACATAGACGCTTTGTCTTGGCTTTCTTAGTTCAACACCCTGAACTTGAATGGAGGGCTTTTCTTTGATTACCCTTAAGCTGACACGTGCTGAAGTTATACTTTCATTCTTAACACCAACGCCTTTTGCAGCCAATATCACTGCATTACTCTTTTTATCAATAAGGGCTTTCAATTTACTGGGCACCCTACCACGCTCGGTAATGGTCAGTGTCAAAGAAAAATGATCAGGGACCACAGTGACACTTCCCTGACCAGAAACCTCAATACTCGCCTCGTCAGCAAGGGCACTAAACGGTAAAGATAATGCTAAGTATAAGGACATCACTAAGTTAGTTTTAAAATTAATAGGGTTTGGTAATAAAGTATTTAGTAAAGTAAGCATTTGTGCTCCCCAACATGGAAAAATGACTGAAACTTTATGCTTTAATTTACAGTCACTTTTGTGAAGTTTATTTATTCTGTTCAACATAATGAAGAAATTCAGCTTTTTCTTTGGTGCTAGCTTTAAGCCACCAATATTTTAACATAGGTAAAGTATCTACCTGTTCAAGCACTTTTGTTTCAATTTCTACGTTTTTATTCTGTGATTGTGCCGATAGGTTATCAGGCTTAGCAGCAGACAACGTTGTTACCACTTCATTAACCTTCTTGGTCAATTCATAGTCACTAAGCGTCATCAGTTTCAGTACTAAAGGTGACTCTTTTTCATCGAGTAACACAAGCTCAGGAGACTTAGAAAATGCCTCAGCCGCCGATAAATCATTGATAGCAACTGTTGAAAGCGCCAAATTTTTTTGATTTTTGACGATGAACTCTACAACAAAATAATCGGTAGTAACCAGAGTTTCTAGTCCTAAGTCCATATTTTCAAAAACATCTTTATATTTAACGACAAAGCTCTGTTTACCTTGCTCTAGGTCAAAGCTTTGCTTTTTGGACAAGAAACCATGTTCCACTGGCTTATCATTGACATCGCGTACGATTAAGTTGTCACTGACAGTGACAGTTGCGGCCACTACCTCTAACGAAATCAATAACGAGAGAGTCAATCCGACGACAATATTATGAGTCAAGGAAAGCAGTGATGGATTCTTGTTAACATGACTTTTCAATGTATTTATCTCAGGTGGCTTTAAACTATACCTCCTTTATAAACCGCATTTGGTTGAATTAAAAGTAAAAAAGCTTGAAAGTTACCTTCCAAGCTTTTATCAAGGTTAAAACAAAATGCGCTAGTTAAAAGGCATCTGCCGGAATTCTAACTTTCCCTTCCATTAAGACGCGAGCACTTCTACTCATCATTGCTTTATTGACTACCCAATTACCGTCAACATTACTCGCTTGTGCGCCCACTTTTAATGTTCCTGATGGGTGCCCAAAGGTAACTGACTCTGATGCTTTATCTGCAGCTTGTCCTGTAGCTAAAGCAACTAAAGTTCCTGGTATTGCTGCTGCCGTGCCTATGGCGACGGCAGCTGTGCCCATCATCGCGTGGTGCAGTTTGCCCATAGACAATGCACGGACATGTAAATCAATTTCTGAAGATGAAACTTCTTTAGCACTTGAAGTAACATAATCTTGAGCTGGTGAGACAAAAGCTACTTTTGGGGTATGTTGTCGTGCAACCGCTTCTGATATATCAGCTATCAAACCCATTTTAACAGCGCCCCACGCACGAATAGTTTCAAAACGTTTAAGTGCAGCTTCATCACCATTTATTGCTTCTTGAAGCTCGGTTCCGGTGTAACCAATTTCATCAGCATTTAAGAATATAGTTGGAATGCCCGCAGTAATCATAGTTGCTTTAAATGTACCAATATTTGGCACTTCAAGTTCATCAACAACATTACCGGTGGGAAACATAGCTTCAGAGGGGTCTACTGGTGCGATAAATTCAACAGGAACTTCTGCCGCAGGAAACGTCACACCATCAAGTTCAAAATCACCAGTTTCTTGTACTTCACCGTCAGTGATAGGTACTTGAGCAATAATTGTTTTCGCAATGTTCTTTTGCCAAATACGCACAGTACAAACACCGTTTTCAGGTATACGACTGGCATCAACCAAACCCGACATAATAGCAAAAGACCCTACCGCCGCAGTTAAATTGCCACAGTTACCGCTCCAATCAACGAAAGCTTTATCAATAGCCACTTGACCAAAGAGGTAATCAACATCGTGATTTTCTTCTGAAGATTTGGCTAAGATCACTGTTTTACTGGTACTCGATGTTGCCCCGCCCATGCCATCGGTTTGTTTACCATAAGGATCAGGACTACCGATAACCCGTAGCAGCATATTGTCACGTGCTTGACCTGCTACCTGACAACGCTCAGGCAAATCGGTTAAATTGAAAAACACCCCTTTTGAGGTGCCACCGCGCATGTAGGTAGCTGGAATCTTTACTTGGGGTAAATGTACTTGAGATTCGAAAGCCATTTGCTCTCTCCTTCTAATTCTTTTATACAAAAATGGCACATTATTTTTAGAAATATGTGCCATTTTAACAATCATTTGAATTTACGTAGAACGTAGGAATTTGATTTTAGAGCAAGGCGGAGGCGCGGAGTTGACGAACGTCAATGAGCACCTCCAACGAAGCTGTTAAATCAAATAACGAGTTATGCGTTTGATTCAAGGAAATCTGTGGCAAATTTTTGCAGCACCCCACCACCATTGTATACGGTGACTTCTTCCGCAGTATCTAAACGACATTTCACCGGTATTTCAACCACTTCACCATTTTTACGTGTCATGACAACTGTCATAGCACCACCTGGCGCTGTAGTGCCATTTACGTCATAGGTTTCAGTGCCATCAATGCGGTAAGTATTACGTGTGTCGCCCTTAGTGAATTCTAATGGTAATACTCCCATACCAATTAAGTTAGTACGGTGAATACGCTCGAATCCTTCTGAGACAATAACTTCGACACCGGCTAAACGAACCCCTTTTGCAGCCCAATCTCGTGATGAACCTTGACCGTAATCTGCACCGGCAATAATAATCAATGGCTGCTTGCGCTGCATATAGGTTTCAATCGCTTCCCACATACGCGACTCTGTACCTTCCGGCTCAATACGTGCTAATGATCCTTGCTTAACTTCACCATTTTCATCTCGGCACATTTCATTAAACAATTTTGGGTTAGCAAATGTAGCTCGTTGAGTAGTTTCATGATCGCCACGATGCGTTGCATACGAGTTAAAATCGTCATGTGGAACGCCCATTTTATCAAGGTAAGCACCTGAAGCACTGTTTAACTGAATAGCATTTGATGGTGATAAATGATCAGTAGTAATGTTGTCACCTAATACGGCTAAAGGACGCATGCCTTTCATAGTACGAACACCTGCTAAGGCACCTTCCCAATATGGAGGGCGACGGATATATGTACTTTTAAGGTCCCAGTCATATAGTGGGCTTTTTGCAGGTTCAAAGGCACCTAAATCAAACATCGGTGTATAGATTTTTTTGAACTGCTCAGGCTTAACTGCAGACGCTACAATTGCATCAATTTCTTCATCACTTGGCCAAATATCTTTCAAGGTAATATCATTACCGTTTTGATCTTGTCCAAGAATATCTTTTTCAATATCAAATCGCATAGTACCCGCAAGAGCATAGGCAACAACGAGTGGCGGCGATGCCAAGAAAGCTTGTTTAGCGTGTGGATGTATACGGCCATCGAAGTTACGGTTACCCGATAATACCGCTGTTGAATATAAATCACGGTCGATAATTTCTTGCTGAATTTTCGGGTCTAAGGCCCCTGACATGCCATTACAAGTAGTACAAGCATAACCAACAATACCAAAGCCCAACTGTTCCATTTCAGCTAGTAGGCCAGCTTCTTCTAAATAAAGCTTCGCCACTTTTGAACCCGGAGCAAAAGAAGATTTAACCCAAGATTTACGTTTTAGACCTAAGGCATTGGCACGTTTAGCCACAAGACCTGCAGCAACAACATTGCGTGGATTTGAAGTATTGGTACAAGAAGTGATTGCGGCAATAATAACTGCGCCATCAGGCATTTCGCCATTGGCTTCTTGTGCTTTACATGCCTCTAGGTCTTTAGCGATATCTTTAGCAACCAAATCAGCCGTTGCTAATCGACGATGTGGGTTAGATGGACCGGCTAAATTACGAGTAACCGTTGATAAATCAAATTCAATAACACGTTCATATTCTACTTGTGTTAAGTCATCAGCCCAAAGACCGGTATGTTTTGCATACGTTTCAACCAATGCCACCTGCTCTGGCTCTCTTCCGGTTAGTTTTAAGTAATCAATGGTTTGCTGATCGATATAAAACATGCCCGCTGAGGCACCGTATTCTGGCGTCATATTTGATATGGTTGCGCGATCGCCAATGGTTAAATCTTTAGTACCTTCACCGAAGAATTCTAAGTAACTTGAAACCACTTTTTCATTGCGTAAAAACTCTGTAATGGCCAGTACCATATCAGTTGCCGTAATACCGGGTGCACGTTTACCAATAAGTTTTACACCGATGATATCCGGTAATCGCATCATTGATGGACGACCGAGCATCACTGTTTCAGCCTCTAACCCGCCAACACCAATTGCAATAACACCTAGCGCGTCAACATGAGGGGTATGACTATCTGTACCTACACAAGTATCAGGGAAGGCAACACCGTCACGTAGCTGAACCACGGGTGACATTTTCTCTAAATTGATTTGGTGCATAATACCGTTACCCGCGGGGATAACATCAACATTTTTAAACGCGGTTTTGCTCCACTCAATAAATTTAAAGCGGTCTTTATTACGTCTGTCTTCAATGGCGCGGTTTTTTTCAAAAGCATCACTATCAAAACCTGGCGCTTCCACAGCTAGAGAATGATCAACAATAAGCTGCGTTGGGACTACAGGGTTTACTTTTGCCGGGTCGCCACCTTGCACAGCAATAGCATCACGCAAACCAGCTAAATCAACTAATGCCGTTTGTCCTAAAATATCATGACAGACAACACGCGCTGGATACCAAGGAAAATCTAAATCTTGTTTGCGCTCAATCAACTGCTTAAGAGAATCAGTCAGCATGTCAGGTGAGCAGCGACGTACCAACTGCTCAGCCAAAATACGCGAGGTATAAGGTAGCTTTGCGTAACTACCTGCACTAATTGCTTCTACAGCACCTCGGGTATCAAAGTAGTCAATATTAACGCCACCAATTTGATAGCCGGGTAAGGGTTTACGGTGTTCATAATTCATAATTTATTCCAGGAAATATCTTACATAAACAACCAATTAACATTGCTTACGTATACAAAAGCGCAACTAGACGATGGGATTTGCCACTAATTCAAGGAAGAAAAACTGAGCATATATGTATATGTGATGTTTTTCTGACGATGAAGTAGTGACAAATAACAAGTCTCTCCTATCTCTTATCGATAGCGACAACAGTACGTGGTTCAGCGCCGGTGTAATCTGCTGATGGACGGATAATACGGTTATTAGAGCGTTGCTCCATAACATGCGCTGCCCAACCGGTTAAGCGTGAACAAACAAATATTGGTGTAAATAATTTTGTTGGAATACCCATGTAGTTATAGGTTGATGCATGGAAGAAATCAGCATTACAGAATAACTTCTTGGTATCCCACATGTATTCTTCACATGCGACAGAAATATCGTAAAGTGAGGTATCACCATTTTCAGCAGCTAGCTTCTCAGACCATGCTTTGATGATTACGTTGCGTGGATCTGATGTACGATAAATCGCATGGCCAAAGCCCATGATTTTCTCTTTACGTTCAAGCATACCCGCCATTTGCTCTTTTGCATCAGCCGGTGATTTGAATCTCTCAATCATATCCATTGCCGCTTCGTTGGCGCCACCATGAAGTGGTCCACGTAACGTACCAATAGCGCCAGTTATACATGAGAACATATCAGAAAGCGTTGATGCACAAACACGCGCAGTAAAGGTTGAAGCATTAAATTCATGCTCTGCATATAAAATTAATGAAACATCCATAACACGTTCATGTTGAGCTGATGGGCTTTCACCGTTTAATAGGCGTAAAAAGTGACCACCGATTGAGTCTTCATTTGACATACAGTCAATTTCCACACCTTCATGTGAAAATTTATACCAGTAACACATGATGGCTGGAAAGGCCGCAAGTAAGCGATTAGCTGCTTGATTTTGAGTAGAGAAATCGTTCTCTGGTTCTACGTTGCCTAAAAATGAACAGCCGGTGCGCATAACGTCCATTGGGTGAGCATCTTTTGGAATAAGCTTTAACACTTCTTTTAACGCTTGTGGTAAATCACGCATGCTCGCTAACGTATCTTTATAAGTCGCTAGCTCTTTTTCATTTGGTAATTCGCCGTTAAAAAGTAAATAAGCGACTTCTTCAAACGTGGCATTTTCAGCTAAATCTGCAACATCATAACCGCAGTACGTTAAACCACTACCTGACTTACCGACCGTACATAACGCTGTTTCACCTGCACTTTGACCACGTAGTCCTGCTCCGCCTATCTTTTTATCACTCATGATTCTTTCCTCATATCCATTAAATTTGTTGTTCGAACGACTATTGTTATTAAAATGAAGTTCGACTTTATTTTTATATTTATTTCTTTAAGTGCTGAGTTAACCTCAACGCTCGTTAGCTATTTATTTTTGCCTTCAGCACTTTTTACTTACTTATTTTTGCCTTCAGCAAAAAGCGAATCTAATTTTTGTTCATAATCGTGGTAGCCAAGGTAATCATATAAATCCATACGGGTTTGCATGTTATCTATTTCTGCTTTTTGATCGCCATCCGCTAATAAAGTTTTATAAACCGACTCAGCCGCTTTGTTCATTGCACGAAATGCTGATAATGGATAAAGCACCATCGCACATCCCCACTCGCCAAGTTGCTCTTTGTTCCATAGCTCTGTTTGACCAAATTCAGTGATGTTTGCTAATACAGGTACATCTAACGCTTGTGTAAATGCGCGGTAATGCTCTTCTGTTTTTACCGCTTCAGCAAAAATGCCATCAGCACCGGCAGCAACATAGGCTTTGGCACGTTCAAGGGCCGCTTCCAAGCCTTCTTGAGCAAAAGCGTCAGTTCTTGCCATAATAAAAAAGTCTTTATCTGTACGGGCATCTACAGCCGCTTTGATACGATCAACCATCTCAGCTGTTGAAACGATTTCTTTATTAGGGCGATGTCCACATCGTTTTTGCGCGACTTGATCTTCAATGTGAACAGCTGCAGCGCCGGCCTTTTCCATATCACGAACAGTTTTAGCAATATTAAATGCCCCGCCCCAACCGGTATCGATATCAACTAGCAGTGGTAAGCTCGAAGCACTGGTAATGCGTTGTACATCAGCAATAACATCGTTAAGTGATGTCATCCCTAAATCAGGTAAACCATATGAGGCATTGGCAACACCGCCACCTGATAAGTAAATCGCTTGATGACCAAGTTGCTCTGCCATCATGGCGCAATATGCGTTAATTGTGCCGACAACTTGCAAAGGTTTATTGTTTTCTAACGCTAATCGAAACTTAGCGCCTGGTGATAATGTTACTGACATCTTTCATTCCTCATTGATGAAGCTTTTTCTTACTTAACATAAGCTTTAATTTATAATTTATTTCGTTAACTGTTTTTCTGAACCATTTTGTTGCGCGATTTTTGCCTCAATATTTTTACGCGAAGCAGCAATATGTCGACGCATAAGTAGCTCAGCTAACTCACCATCTCTATCACTTATTGCTTGAATTATATTAGAGTGTTCTCGAAAAGCACGTGTTGCTCTGGGGCTATGCATGCCGAATTGACAACGGTACATACGAACAAGATGATATAACTGTCCACAAATAAGATTAATCAGCTGCTGGTTATGACTACCTAAAATGACTTTGTAGTGAAAATCGACATCGCCTTGTTCTTGATAATAAGCCACGCCATCTTGCAGTGCTTTTTCATCTGCATGTTGGGCTAGCATGGCTTGCATATGTTCGATTTCGGCTTCGGTCATGTTAAGTGCCGCTTGCCTACATGCCATGCCTTCAAGTGCTTCACGCGTAATATACAGTTCAAGCAAGCCTTCGATTGTACAATCTACTACCCGTGAACCAACATTCGCTTTACGCTCGATTAAGTGACACTTTTCTAAGCGGTTTAACGCTTCTCGCAATGTAGAGCGACTAATTTCATAGCGTTTGGCTAATTCTGGCTCACTGATTTTACTGCCTGCTGCCATATCACCTTCAACAATGGCATGTTGAAGTTGTTCAAAAACCTTATCGGCAGTTGTAACAGCAGCTTGTTTAGTGGGATTTTCTAACAGCATAATTATTTAATAATCTTAATTAATTGGTTGTATATCGAACAATTCAATCATGATTAATTGTCGACACATCTAAAGTTATGAATTAATAATATCCTCTTAAGAGGAATTAGCAAGTAGACTTAAGTATTATTGTCGACAATATTTGTTCTTTTAACTTTACGGATGAGTTGCTCTTGTTGCATTGGAATAATGCGAAGGAAATACCATGGCGGTTGTTCCGACATGCTTAGTTTGATTGGTTATTGTTATTGGCTAAACGCTTGTTGATTTGATTGTTGATTTTATCGCTTATTGGTTATTGGTTATTGGTAATTGGTAATTGGTAATCGCTTAAGTTTAGTTGCTCTTTTTTACAAACCTTAATTATGGCAGGAAGCTTGGCCATTCGCCTTAAATAACCGTTGAGGTGTGTAAAGGCCAGTGGCGGCTTAACTAGCTCATCAGCCCAAACGGCCAACATAAATAAAAAATAATCACAGACACTAATATCTTCACCAAGTAGGTATTGCTGGTCAGTAAGTTGTTGGTCAAGTATTGACAAAATATCTGCTAACCGTGTTTGCTGAGCAGTAATTATTGCATCAGTCGTAGCTTTATCCGTGGTATGTTTCTCTGGATAGAAATAAACCATTAATTCTGCTTGTAACGTATTGGTTAAATACATCATCCACTGATAAAAATCTGCTCTTTTATCATCGCCAATCGGTGGTATTAGCTTCGCTTGCGGATGATTTTCTGCAAGGAAAATACAAATAGCCGGACTTTCAAACAAGGTTTTATTTCCCTTCACTAGGGTCGGGATCCTGCCTGTAGGGTTCAGTGCTAAGTATTCTTTCGATTTTTGCGCATTACTTTTTCTATCGACTTTTACCAACTCAAATTCAACATCTAGCGCTTCGAGGATAAAGTGTGGAGCCATGCTGGCATTAAGCGGGTAATAATATAATTGATACATGATCTGATCTTTAATTTAGAACGAAGAATTGGGTTCATTTAAAAATGCGAGTTCATCTTGAGTCGAATCACGATTTAAGATGGCGTTTCTATGTGGGTAGCGACCAAAACGATCAATGATCACCTTATGCTTCAATTCAAAATCAAGATTATTTTCTATGCCATTTGCTTGATAAAGTACTACAGCATCTTGGTGAATTAAGCGAGACTCACTGTGCATGTATGGCATATATAAAAAGCTTCTTTGAATAGCCGTAAGTTCTTTATCCATGCCTAGAGCAATCGTCTCTTGCGCGAGAACCAAAGCCATAGCATCATATGCGAACGCGAGTGCGGTATCTCGGTACATATTACGAGAAAACTGATCAAGAATAATGATTTCTGCCAGCCGGCCTTGCGCGCAATCTCGCCAACTTGATAACTCACCTTTTATCGCAGCTTGATGAATCGTTTGAAACCTGGTCTTGATTGTTTCATCAAAAGATAAATCTTTTAGCCACCACTTTGCGGGTGCTATTTCTGTAAACCAAAAGCTAATCACTTCTTGGTATGTCACTTTTTTCATCTTTTGCTCCTATAACCAATTAATTATCCAACAAGTTCAGCATTGTTGATATAGCTCTAACGGCAATCCATCAGGATCACTAAAGAAGGTAAATTTTTTACTGGTATATTCATCGACACGTATTGCTTCAACACTAACCCCATGGTGCTGTAATTTCCTAGTTACTTGTTCAATGTCTTCAACGTTAAAAGCCAAGTGCCTTAAACCGCGAGCTTCTGGGTAACTTGGTCTCTGCGGTGAGCTTGGAAATGAGAACAACTCGACTTTGCTGCCATCAGGCAACTCAAGATCTAATTTAAAGGACTTACGCTCTGCCCTGTAGTTTTCTGCCAAAACGTTTAAACCGAGTATACCAACATAGAAATCTTTAGATTTTTGATAGTCAGAGCAAATAATGGCGACATGATGTATCCCTTTTAACATTGCTTTTCTATCACCTCTGCTGCAGTCTCTTTATTTTTATCTGCAATTATCGGCGATAAACTTGCCTTTGCCGCTTCATAACCCAGAGTGATCATTTCATCAGCGCGATGGAACTCTAATGTACCGCAGGCATTACGTGCAATTTCAACAAAGTAATCCGCGGGATACGCCGCAAGTTTTTGTCTAGCAATGGTACTTTGCATTGCATCAAACGCTTGGTTGGCAATATCATACGCCCCCCATTCATTTTGAGTGTGTTCTACCGCCTTAGTTTTAAAGCGCGCTAAAAAACGCCCTATTTTACTTTGTGACTTAAGATCTTCTTCATCGGATGCCTCTTGCAACACTGCAGTATCAACCGCTTTAACATTGCCACCAAGGTTAACCGCTATGCTACAGTCGGTATGGTCTCCAAAAGTCGGGGCAATTGGCACGGGATTAAGTACCCCGCCATCGATAAGGTCTAGCCCGCGATAATGAAACGGTGTGAAAAATAATGGTAAAGATATCGAAGCCCTAATTGCATCAAATAAACTGCCTGAACTTAACCAAATTTCTTTTTCATTGATTACGTCGGCTGCAACAGCAGTATACTTAACCGGTAAATCTTCAATCGCGATATCACCGACTAAATCTTTTAGTGTCTCAATTATTTTATCGCCTTTGACTAAACCATTTTTCTGCCATGACAAATCAAGCAGGGTAAATATATCGACTTTATTAATGTCCCTGACCCATTGTTCAAAAATATCTAACTTACCAGCAGCATATATGCCACCGATCAGCGCCCCCATAGAACAGCCAGAAATCGAAGCTATTTCAAAACCTTGCTCTTCTAACCAATGAATAACACCTATGTGGGCGAGTCCACGGGCACCGCCACTTCCGAGTACCAGGGATATTGATTTTTTTGTTGTCTCAGTCATTTAATGTTCGCTTATATACGTAATTGAGTAAGTATTTTCTAGAAAGGCTGTTTATCATGACATTCAACATTATCAGGCAAAATAAACCAGTCTTGCTTTTCACTAGTCCAGATATGCATGGTTGGTTGTATTACCCGAGTATCAGAAAGCGTGCTTGGTTTTAACTTTATTTTATCCGGTTGCTCTGGGTTGAAGTGAAAAATACGATTACCACAACTTGGACAAAACTTAGCGCCGTTAGTATTGCCGCTATCTGATGAGCGAAGCCATTCATGCATAATACCACTGAACTTTACATCTGATGCTTTTACCATGGCGGTAATACTAAAAGCACTCGTAGATAGTTTTTGACACTGTCGACAATGACAAGCTGCGATCATAAATGGTGGTGCCATTAATTGGTAAGTGACTTGACCACACTGGCAAGCCCCGTCGATAGGATAGTGTATTTCATTCATGGTAATTCCCTTTCACTTTTAAATGACAAATGACAAATGACAAATGACAAATGAGCATGTTCATCAATACTATAATGTGAAAAGTAAACACTGCCAATAAAATTAACTTACTAAATTTTAAGCAAAAAAAAACCCACGTAATATTGAGATATTACGTGGGTTTTCTTGTGTAGTTCACTTTTTTATTTAAAAAGAAAGTGGCATCCCTAAGGGGATTCGAACCCCTGTTACCGCCGTGAAAGGGCGGTG
>CAJXPG010000023.1 GCA_913057925.1 uncultured Colwellia sp.
CGCCATTTGGGCGTAGAAACCGCTGTTAACTCGCTAAGGTCATTCAACTCCTCAACCGCCAAGGTTTTCTTATTATTTGGGCTGGTATAAATGCCTGCGATGTATTCGCCGTTTCGGATAACTTCATCTGAAATATAGACTTTGTCGGCAAGCGGAAGGGCATCTTGTTGCCAGTATGAGTCGAAACTAATTAATAGCTGACCATTTTGCAACATTTGGGTATTACGAAAGTTAACTTTTCCCGGTGCATATTTGAAACTAAAGTCAAAGCCGCCTAATTTTAATGCTTGCTGTGCAATAATCATATCGACAACATCACGGCGTATTTTCTTGCCGGAAAAGTTATTGATTGAATAGACATCTCTGCCGGAAAGGAACTGCTGGTAGTCGATGTAGACATCATCACGAATATAGATGAGCACACTATCTTGCCTAGCATTTGCAAGTAAAGTAAAAAAGAGCAGTGATAGCAACAGAGTTGCTTTGAAAATCAGCCTACAATGTTGCTTGTAAGTTAGCTGTGCCATAAAAGAACGCCACCTAGTTATAAACTACTTCACTGGAGTAAAAATAAAAGCATCCTTGTCTTATAAAGATAACAAGGATGCTTTTATTTAGCAAAGTTGGTTATTCTATGTTCGCTCTAACATGTGCTTTATTTATTGTGACGTTGTTGCAGCACAGCCATCACTTCACTTAGTTCAATTTCTTTATCGGCAAGTAAAACTAACGTGTGGTAGAACAAGTCTGCACATTCACCCAATAAGTCATCTTTTGTTTCTGCTACCGCGGCAAGCGCCACTTCAACGCCTTCTTCACCCACTTTTTGTGCTATTTTAGTGGTACCACGAGAAAATAGATGTGCAGTGTAGCTTTCTTCAGGTTTATCGCCTTTGCGACTTTCAATGACATTCTCTAACTGGCTGAGAAAGTTTTGTTGAGAAAGTTTTTGCTCAGGAAAACATGACTCAGTGCCTAAATGACAAGTTGGACCAATCGGCTGGCATGCAATAAGTAAACTATCGCTGTCACAATCAGTGAGTACTTGTTTAACTTCTAGAAAATTGCCCGAAGTTTCACCCTTTACCCAGAGACCTTGTTTTGAACGGCTATAAAAGGTAGCTTTGCCCGTCTCAAGCGTTGCCGCTAATGAATCTTGATTCATATAACCTTGCATTAAAACAGCACCTGTTGCCGCATGTTGAATAATTGCGGGAATGAGGTTATCCATTTTCTGCCACGCTAATTCAGCGATATTATCTTTAGTTACTAACATGGTCTTACCTCGATATTTTCATTTTTTAAATAATCTTTTAAATCGCTAATCGCGATCACACCTTTGTGAAATACTGAAGCAGCTAATGCGCCATCAACATCAGCAGTTTGATACACTTCACTAAAGTGCTCTATTGCGCCAGCACCGCCTGATGCTATCAGTGGAACATTACATACGGCGCGTGCTTGTTTTAATTGCTCAATATCATAACCTTGGCGAACACCATCTTGGTTCATGCAATTAAGCACTATTTCACCAGCACCTAAGCTGACGACTTTTTTAATCCATTCAAAGGTAGTCCAGTCAGTTTTTTGCGTACGTGTTTCATCACCGGTAAATTGATAAACCTGATACTGATCAGTCTCTTTGTTATAAAAGCTGTCAATACCAACAACAATACATTGCTGACCAAAGACATCTGCTAAGCGAGTAATTAACTCAGGATCACGCAGCGCAGGGGAGTTAATTGATATTTTATCCGCGCCCATCATCAAAATCTCTTTAGCGTCAGCTTCGCTTTTAATACCACCGGCGACACAAAAAGGGATATCAATGACTTCAGCTATACGGCTAACCCAGCTTTTATCTACCACGCGCCCGTCTGAACTGGCGGTTATATCATAAAAGACTAATTCATCTGCACCAGCTTCTGCATACTTCTGTGCTAAAGGAACAATGTCACCAATAATCTCATGGTTTCTAAATTGAACACCTTTAACTACCTTGCCATCACGAACATCGAGACAAGGGATAATTCTTCTAGCTAACATTTAGCATTTTCCTTCTTCCCAACTTTCCAATTTAATAGCTAGTTGGTTTTTTTAAGTTTCAATCTAAATAAAATGGATTTAAACAAAGCCGTCAAATGATGAACGCCTGAGCTTATGTTTTATAAGTGATGGCGTAAAGAGTGACGACAATGCAGTTTACATTCTTTTTACGAAGATTGAGGCCAGCAACTGATGGCTTCTTCTAAAGTAAACTTACCCTCAAGAAGTGAGCGACCTAAAATCACACCACTAACGCCTGTTGGAATAAGTGCCTTGATGTCATCAAGTGAGCCAATACCACCAGATGCTTGCCAATCAATCTCTGGATACTTAGCGCAAACCTCGCTATATAAATCAACGTTAGTGCCCGTCAGAGTACCGTCTTTGCTGATATCAGTACATAAAACATGTTTAATCCCCGCGTCTTGATACTGTGCGAGTAAATCTTCCAAGTTAACACCACTGTCTTCAATCCAACCGTGGGTTGGGAGGGTTTTATTACCTTGTGCATCAATTTTGATATCGAGCGCTAAGACAATTTTTTCACAGCCGTAGGTTTTAAGCCATTGAGCTACTAACTCAGGTTGTTTGATGGCTAAGCTACCAATAACAACACGATCAGCACCTAAATCAAGTAGTTGCTTTACATCATCTTCACAGCGCACACCACCACCTACTTGAATAATCATAGACGGGTGTTTCACTACTGTTTTTAAGGTTTCAAGTTGACGTTTAGTACTGTCTTTTGCACCATCTAAATCGACAAAGTGCATAACAGTAGCACCTGATTGAGCATAGGCTTGTTGACGCTCTTGTACGGTATATTGGTAATTGGTTTTCTGGTTGTAATCGCCTTGGTATAAGCGAACTACTTCACCATTGATCAGATCAATCGCAGGGATCATCATGAGTTCACAAGCTCCTGTGGTTCTAACTCTAAAAAGTTTTGTATAATTTTACTGCCTAATGCGCTTGAGCGTTCAGGATGAAATTGACAACCAATAAAATTATCTTTCGCTATTGCTGCTGAAAATTCACTACCGTATTCACAACTTGCGATAGTGTACTCACTAACAGGTGCAGCAAAGCTATGCACAAAGTAAAAATAATCACCGTTAGTGATACCGCTAAATATCGGATGGTCTGATACATTTTTGAGCGTATTCCAGCCCATATGTGGTAAACGATTACCTTGTGCTTTTAATGGCTCTACTTTTGTTGGGATTAAGCCTAAGCATGGTACGTCAGCATCTTCATTTGTCTCTTGAGATGACTCTGTCATCAACTGCATGCCTAAACAAAAACCAAGAACAGGTTGAGTTAACCCCTGTAAAACACTCACCAAATTTTTAGCTTTAATATTAGCCATGGCATGCTTAGCACTGCCAACACCCGGAAAAATAACTTTGTCAGCTTGTTTGATTAAATCAACGTCATCGGTAATAGTCACCTGGTAACCTAAACGCTCGACAGCAAACTTTACTGAAGATAAGTTAGCGCAGCCGGTGTCTACAATTACATTCATCGCTTTTGACATTAAAGAGTACCTTTAGAACTTGGCATGGCATCACCATCGACTTTGATTGCTTGACCCAATGCGCGACCAAATACTTTAAATAAGCTTTCGACTTGGTGGTGACAGTTACCTTTACTGGTTGATAAGTGCAAACTAATGAGCATCGAATCAGCAAGTGAGCGGAAAAAATGCGGTACCATTTGTGTCGACATAGTACCGACCTTATCGCTGGTAAATTCAGCATCAAACTCAAGCCAAGGGCGACCTGACAGGTCAATTGCACATTCAGCACGACATTCATCCATCGGGATAACAAAACCAAAGCGGTTAATACCACGTTTGCCACCTAGTGCTTCTTTTAATGCTTGGCCTAAAGCAAGGGCCGTATCTTCTACACTGTGATGATCATCAATATGATAATCTCCACTGACTTTACAGGTTAAGCTAAAGCCGCCGTGAGTCGCTATTTGATCTAACATATGGTCAAAAAAGCCTAAGCCGGTATCAATACTATTATCACCTGCTTTATCTAAATTAACCTTAACTGTAATATCTGTTTCTTTGGTGGTTCGTGTCACAGAGGCAACTCTAGGCTGTTCTAATTGTGCAATTATTTGCTCACTGACTTGCGCCCAATTAAGTGTTTCTCTGTCGTACTTGATACCGACAATACCCATATTAGCGGCAAGCCCCATATCGGTTTCTCTGTCACCAATAACGTATGAATTAGTAAAATCTACTCTGCCTTGTTGTAAGTAATCACTTACTAATCCAAGTTTTGGTTTACGACAGTTACAGTTGTCTTCATCAAAATGAGGGCATAATAAAACGTCTTGAAAAACGATGCCTTGTGAGCTGAAAACCCCCATCATTTTATCGTGTGGTAAATCAAAATCAGCTTGCGGGAAGCTGCTAGTACCTAGACCATCTTGATTTGACACCATCACTAACTTAAAGCCTTTTGCCTGTAATTTAAGTAGTTCAGGAATAACGTTTGGCTCAAAAACTAGTTTTTCTAGTGTATCAAGTTGCTTATCAACAATGGGCTCTTCAACTAAGGTACCGTCACGGTCGATAAATAATATTTTCTCTTGGGTATTACTCATAAAATGCTCTTCAATTTTTTTACTGGTATAAGGGCTTGGCTTTAATACTTTGCTAATTTAGTCTTTTGCTACGTTAATAGCTTGATAGTAGTTGCTGTAATTTTGCTATTTCTTGTTCACTACCAATACTAATGCGTAAGCAGTTTTCCAACTGTAGTTGTTTTGACTGATCCCTAATCAAAATATTATTGCTGACAAGTAAATCAAACAGCTGGTTTTTATCTTGTTCACTGTGACAGCGAAATAAAACAAAGTTAGCGTCGCTGGCGAATACTTGTTTACACCAACCTTGCTCTGTTAACCACAATGCCAATTGACCTCGAAGCTTGTTACTTGATTGTACCTGTTCAAGCATTTTATTTAAGTCACTTGTTAAGGCGTTGCTGGCAAGCTCGGCAACAGGGGCAGAAATAGGATATGGCGCAATTACTTTGCTTAATAGTGTGATGACATCTTTATTGGCTAAGGTAAATCCGCAGCGCAATCCCGCTAAAGCAAATGCTTTTGATAAGGTTCTAAGCACAATAACATTATCAAATTCATTGAGTAATTTTGCCGATGAATCCTCAGGTGAAAATTCAATATAAGCTTCATCAACCACGACCATGGCACTGTCTTTAAATAGCTCAATCGCTTCGATAATCTGTGCTTGTGGTAATAGATTACCCGTCGGATTACCTGGTGAGCATAAAAATACTACTTTTACTTTACCAACTTGCTGTTTTAATCCTGCTAAATCTAGGGTTAAGTCGGCTGAAATAAGCGGTACTTTGACAATACCTGCGCCGTGATTTTCAGCACTAATGGCGTACATGCCATACGTTGGAGGACAAATTAAAATGCTATCTTGATAGGCTTTACAAAAGCTACGGATGATTAGCTCAATGCCTTCATCTGCGCCTCTGGTTGCCAATAACTGTTCTTTTGCTAAACCGCAGTATTCGCTATATGCATCGAGTAAGTTACTCGGTTGAAAGTCAGGGTAACGATTTAAGTTTTCGGCTGACAGCTGATATTCACCATTACCTGGGGCTTCATTAGCATTTAACCAGATTTTCTCTTCAGTTGAGTTGGCACTTGAAAATAACCGCCTTGCCGATTGATAAGGCACCATATCAATTAACTCTTCTCGCGCTAATTGCTCAGCGGTTGTTAACGAAGCTTTTGTTGACTCGAGGTTAGCCATAATTAAACGCCTTCTTCTAAACGAATAGTTACCGCACGTTGGTGACCATCTAAACCTTCGGCATCGGTTAATTCAATAATACACTCAGATAAACTTGTTAGGCCCGCTTTCGTGATTTCTTGAACAGTATAGCGGCGAGAAAAATCAGCGAGTGACAAACTCGAGATAACTTTTGAATAACCGTAGGTTGGTAATACGTGGTTGGTACCGCTGGCGTAATCACCGGCAGATTCTGGGGTAAAAGCACCAACAAAAATAGAACCAGCATTGCGTAAATTATTCAGCAATGATTGTGCATCTTGGGTTTGAATAATTAAGTGCTCTGGTCCGTATAAGTTTGATACCTCAACCGCTTGGGTTAAGTCTTTCGTTAAAATTAAACGTGACTGTGTTAATGCTTGTTCAGCAATTTTACGTCGTGATAATAATGCCAGTTGCTTTTCTAGTTCAGCTGATACCTTGTTAATTAGTGATTCACTGTCAGTAAGCAAGATTACTTGGCTATCAGCGCCGTGTTCCGCTTGTGATAACAAATCAGCGGCAATAAATGCTGGGTTGGCTTGCTCATCACCAATAACTAATACTTCTGAAGGACCTGCCGGCATATCAATGGCAAAACCTGCAACTTGTTGTGATAGCTGAGTCTTGGCCTCAGTGACATATTTATTACCAGGGCCAAATACTTTATTCACCGCTTTTATGGTTTGTGTGCCGTAAGCTAACGCAGCAATGGCTTGTGCACCGCCTACTGTGTAAATTTCAGAAATACCACAAAGATCGGCAGCGACTAATATCTCATTGGCTAGTTGACCATTTTTATCTGGAGGACAAACCAATACCGTACGCTGACAACCAGCAAGTTTTGCTGGCACACCTAGCATCAATACCGTTGATGGTAATGGCGCAGAGCCTGCAGGAATATATAAACCAACACTCTCAATGGATTCAGTCTTTAACGTACACTTTACCCCAGGCGTTGTTTCAACAGTGATATCACTGGCTTTTTGCGCACTGTGAAAGGCATAAATTTGATTATAAGCTGTTTCAATGGCTTTTAATCGTTTAGCCGTTAGCGCGAGTTTAGCCTGAGCTACCTGCTCTTGACTTACTGCCAATGTACTTAAGGCGATACCATCAAACTGCTCTGTTAAGGCAACAATAGCTTTATCACCTTGGCTTTTCACTTGCGCTAAAATATTGGCAACTTGCGTTGATAATAAAGCGCTATCCGCAATGGCTGGACGTGCAAGAGCACATTTTTGTTGTTGCTCTGAAAGCGTTTGCCAATTGATTAGTTGGTTAATCATAATTACTTCTCGGTATTAATGTTTTTACTTTTAATGTAATTCTTTTTGTTCGAAGTTAATTAGTGAAAGAGCAAAGAGATAGCACGGAGCTGACGCTAGTCAGTGAGTACTTTCGATGTAGCTTTTTCGCTAACTAACAATGAACCAATAGAATTTAGCCCATCATTTTCTCTATTGGCATCACTAAAATGGAGTGACAACCTAGGGCTTTCAACTCTTCCATGGTTTCCCAAAAGAAAGTCTCTGTGGCAACTACGTGCACTGCCACCATGTCATCACGCTCAGCTAGTGGTAAAACCGTTGGCGTTTCAGTACCTGGCATAAGCTTACTTACTTCGGCAACTTTCTCTTTCGGCGCGTGTAACATGATGTATTTGCTTTCTTTCGCTTTCATTACGCCGTGAATACGTGGCAGAAGGGTATCTAAAATAGCCTGTTTACCTTCACCGAGAGAGTCTGCACGTTGAATTAGTGAGGCTTTCGAGCGAAATACTTCAGCGACTTCTTTTAAACCATTGGCTTCAAGGGTTGCACCGGTAGAAACTAAATCACAAATACCGTCAGCTAAACCTACACGAGGCGCTACTTCTACAGAGCCTTTTAATAAACAAAATTCAACATTGATGCCGTTAGCTTTAGCAAAACGGTTTAATAATTGTGGGTAAGTTGTCGCGAAACGTAAGCCGTTTAAACAATCTAAGCCGGTGTATTCAAACTCTTCAGGCATGGCAATAGAGAAACGACAGCCACCGAAATCTAATGCGGTAGTGCGAATATACTCAGAGTTATTGCCCTTTAATTGACGATCTAACTCTTCTTCTTCAAGCGTGTTGTCGCCAACAATGCCTAAATCACACACACCATCCATTACCAGACCAGGAATATCGCTGCTGCGAACGCGCATAATATCAATTGGCATATTACTAACATGTGCTAATAATCTTCTATCGCTTAGGTTTAACTTTAATCCACAAAGCTTAAGTAGTTTTTGAGTATCGTCACTTAAGCGACCTGACTTTTGCATGGCAATGCGTAAACGTGGCTCTGATGTAGTCATAGTGTAATTTCCTGTCTTAGTAATGCTTAAAATTCGTCATGTATATACAATTTCTAGTGCGCTAAAATGCGAAAAACCCCCGAGAGAGTAAAGACTCTTTCGGGGGTTTAGTAATGTCATTTTCTTATTAGAAATGTTTACTGCTGTCCACTGAAAGGCCTTTGCCCTTCAGTGTTTTTGCTACTAACGCTGAATGGGCTAAATGTTGTGATGGTGATGTCGGCGATTCAGGTTAATAGTCATGGTTAATTTCTCTTTATAATCTTCAATTATCAGCAAATTTGCTGTGTTTTTAATGATGTTGTAAAATTAACTTAACAATCATTAAAAGCTAATTTATTTAACTGTTATTTACACTACTGGTTAATTAAGTTAGCTGCAAGTAATAAATAAGTTTTTTTTATTACTATTTGCTATATAGAACATTATTAAAGTTATTACTCTATATGTTCTCTGTTTTTAAACTGGGCAATTCTTAGCGCCTCTAATTTTGCGTAAAGGTGCTCAGTGAAGAAGCCATGCATTAAAAAACGTTGCCCAAGGTTCCATGGACCAACTAAATATTGTGGATACTTGTTATAGGCATACTCGGTAAGCGTTCTATCATCTATAATTTCGCCAATTCTAATAGCGATAGATTGATCTAAGTTAAAGCCGTTGATAGCGTCACGGTATTCATCTTTTGTAAGTAAAAAGCAAAATAGACACATGAATAATGCATGAGATGTTTCAAAATCTAATATTTGTGATGCTTTCTTTTCTATGATGAAGTCTTCCATATTGATGGATTGCCAACTATTCCAGTTGTATTCATCGCCTTTCTCTACTTGTTTTTTGGGGCTAAAATCACCTAGCTGAATAAAACATTCAAATAACTCTTCGTCGTGATTTACAAAAGTATCAGTTAACATATCACTAATTTTCTTAGGGTATAAATTAACCCTATGTTGACAGTCTGAGTTTTCGGCCAAAAAATTAAGAATGTTAGATTCAGTCGCAAAATGACGCAAAATAAGTAGATTAGCCTCAGGGGATACAAGGTGACGACAAAACCAACAAATAGTTTTTTGTAAAAAACTATGTGCACTAAATTGCGGAAGAGGCAAACGCTTAATAAACCAAACGATGTGCAGTAAGATAGCAAAGAAAAACTGTAAAGTAGGCCTCAATACCCATCGAAAACTATTCTCAAGATCTTTCAGCCATAATTCAGTGGCTTCTTTTTCAATAGGAAGAGAATTATCTTTGCTAATTGCCTGTAAATAAGGACTGCGAGTATTTTTAGTCATTATCGACCTCATCTAATTGCATTTTATATAATTTTGCCACGACTTTAGCGGTACGAATAATATCCTCTACATTCTGCTGTGAGTCTGCAACCCGATCTATTAGCTGATAAAGCTCTTTCATATGGTTTTCATCATTTTCAGCATGGTAATCCATAAATGTTGTAACGCTTTGCTTAAAAGTAAATTGGTCATTGATTTGTTTAGACCATTTGACAGCCATCTTGTTACCTAGCCCTTCAATAATCCACATAGCGCCAATTAAATCAATCGGGTTCGGTTGGCTTGCTCTATACATTAGAAACCCATGCAATGCTTCAGTGCCTATATTTTTTGGCGCTGATTGTATTTGCTCCAATTGTCCTCCTGCAGCAACATAGTCAGCTTCTAATAATAAATAGTCACGATGTTCTTCTGTGGCATGACTGATGACAGTTGATCTTACATCAGAGTAATGTCGATCAAAACTTGAGGCGCACCTGCTAATCCAACGTGAGCCTTCGATAACTTGCTGGCGCAAATTTAGTAGCAACTCTTGATAGTCTTCGAGGCTCAAACGGCCTTGTTCTAAGCGTTGAATAATTGAAACTTTATTTAAAGATAAATCAAAGTCTAACCATACTGTTAATAAAGACTGTAAACAGCTTTGTCCAAGTTGTGATAATACTTTATTGTCCATAATTAGTTATCCTACTACTGTTAAATGCATATATGCACAGTTGAACCGACCGCTTTCAGGTACCATGCAAAAAATAGTTTCACCGGCTTTAAGATTGTGAGTGTTAATAAATTCATCCAGCATGATAAATATTGAGGCACAACCAGTGTTTCCCCGTTGATATAAATTGGTGTACCATTTTTCTTCTGAAATAGCTGCGCCAGCTGTTTCAAGCATGTCGAATATTTTACTTTTAAAGTATTTTGAAGAAAAATGACATAACACGTGATCTATTTTATTGGGCGTAACATGCTCTTGAGCAATTAGCTTTAAAAAACCTTGCACACCGATAGAGACAATATTATCAAGTAATCTAACATCTTGGCGTAGCAGCAATGCACCAGCTTTTTCGGCCTCTGCATAAGAGCTGTAATCTTGCCAAGTTTTGTTACACTCACTCTTCGCTTGGCCAACAGACATACAAACCGGCAACGTGTTAGCGTGTGAAAAACTCTTTATCCAGTCAATTTTAAGGCTTTTGCCTGTAGCTCGTGGCTTATTTTCTAATAACAGGGCTCCAGCCCCATCTGATAACATCCAACGTAAAAACTCAGCGTTAAAATCTACCTCATTACTGTCTAATTGTTCATACCGAGAGTTTTTAAATAATCGAGAGGTTAATTCGCTAGCAATGACTAAAGCATTTTCGCTATCTTGACAGCGCACATTATTAAATGCGGTTTTAAGTGCCATCATGCTACTTGAGCAAATACCATGACTGGTGTGTAACTCCACTGCTGAAATATCTAATTCTGCTTGTACCATACTTCCAAAGCCGGGCAGTACCATATCACCTTGGCTTGTTGCACAACTTAGCATTTGAATCTTGCTTGGCGATAAATAGCTATTTTCAATACAGTTAATCCCTGCCTTTGCAGCCATCTGGCTATTTGATATTTCTGTTTGTTGTTTATCGTTGATGGCATAGTGACGATGTAAAATACCATTTGACTTTAATATCTTGTTTTTTAGGCGGCTTTTTTTTCCATAAATTAGCCCTAACACATTTTCAATCTCATCATTGTTAATAGCTTTACCCGGTAAGTAATGTCCTGTGCTATTGATATAAACGTCCATTTAATTTCCTTTATTTAAATATGCTTTAAAGCAACGTAAGTTCTCTTCTATGTAGGGAAATACACATACGATAGCCATAAAAACCAAATACATGGGTAAAAATGATGATGAACCATGAGGTTCTTCAATAAGCACTAAACTCATACTTCCAGCCCAATCAAGTGTGAGTAGTTTTTGGAATACACTCCAATTAATGATAATAATTGAGATAAGCATGTATAAAGGTAACGAGCCCAAGTAAGTGTGAGCATGCATTTCCCATATGGAGATTTCTCGTTTGGGTGAGGCATACCTAACATCCCAATGTGCAACTATTTCGTGTGAAATCCATGTGATTATACAAATGAGCAGGATCAGCACATTGACCTGATAGAGTAGGCAAAGAATTATTGGGATCCCCATTTGTACTCCCATTAAAGAGTGCATGAGTGATTCTTTTATGCCCGAAGTGTTTTCAATGTTAGTTGCTCGATGACAGCACCAATCGACAAATCCTGCAACTCCCCACAGAGGAAGAAAAACATATAACATTGCATTAATGAGTAAGGTAGAGGTATCCACTTGAAAATATTCCTTTATTTTAATTTTTGGCGATAATACTAAATACTCTTTTTAATAGAAAGAACTTTAAATAATCAACTATATTAAAAGTGAGGGTTGGTGACGAAAGTGTAACTAATCTTATTAACGACCTTTTTCATTTATAGCGATATATTTTTGCCAACTAAAGCTATTATGTTTTTGGTCGATATAAGAGTTGATAGTTAACAATTGTGCAACAAAGACAAGCGTAGAGGCAAAAGATGGATATTTTTACTACCCAGTTAACCCGAGTAGTTCCTGTACCAATTAAACCCGCTAGTTTAAAGGTAAAGGCATTGTTAAAAGAAGCAGCTAACGCTAAGCTGACTCAAGATCCTGATCACCTTGAAAACCATGAGTATTATTTTACTAGTGAAGAAGACCAGTATCATTCAAGTCAACAGCAAAATGAGCAAGAAAATCAGTCAAAAACGACTCAACAACATGTTGATAGTAATGCTGAATTATCAGCAGAAGCTGAGGAAGATAACGCTAATTCAGGTGACAACAAGCCTAAGAGTAAACACTTAGATCTTTATGCTTAAGCTTTAGTTAAGTATACTTTCACATACAAACTTCTTGTTATGTCATATCTTTTTCATGAGTTCATCAAACGTTAGCCATGCTTTCTCCCAAGAAGGCGCTTTAGCTAAAGCTATTAGCGGTTTTTCTCCGCGCCAAGCCCAAACAGATATGGCACTTGATGTAGCTAACGCTATTGAAAAACAGTCATCGCTTATTGTTGAAGCAGGAACCGGTACAGGTAAAACCTTTGCCTATTTAATTCCAGCCTTCTTGTCATTAAACCCTAAGAAGCCTAAAAAAATAATGGTGTCAACAGGGACTAAGAACCTACAAGAGCAGCTATTTCATAAAGATATTCCTCTTATTAAAAAAGCGCTGGCGAGTAATGCACAAGTAGCTTTATTAAAAGGGCGAGCAAACTATTTATGCAATTACCGGTTAGCTCAGTATCAAAATAGTCGTGGCCAACTTGATGCTCAAATGTTGCAAGATCTGGTTAAAATTAAAACCTGGGCCAATGGTACGCAAAGTGGTGATATTGGTGAATTAGTTAATGTTAGTGAAGATTCCAGTGTTTTTCCCTTTGTTACCAGTACACTCGACAACTGTTTAGCAAGAGATTGTCCAGATTATGAGGGTTGTCATTTAGTGAGAGCGCGGCAAAAAGCCAGTGATGCCGATATTATTGTTGTTAATCACCATTTGTTTTTTGCTGATATGGCTTTAAAAGACACTGGCTTTGGTGAGTTAATCCCGAAAGCACAGGTGATGATTTTTGATGAAGCCCATCAAATTGGTGATATTGCCAGCGAATATTTCGGTGAGGCTTTTTCTAGCAAGCAGCTTGTTGATTTATGTACCGATGTCTTACAAGTACATCGCAGCAGCTTAACGGATGTAAAGCAGCTAGGTTTGGCGGCAGAAAAACTTCAAAAGACTTGTCAAGAATTCAGACTGCTATTCAACTATGATCCTGAGCGTGGTAATTGGCGAGAAAAGTATAAGCAACCGCAATTTCAGCAAAAGTTTGCCAACCTAAAAGTTGATTTAGACTTTTTATATCAAGTTATTAAGCTATGTGTATCAAGAAATGAGGCTATTGATAACTGCTTTGACCGAGCGGTAAATTTATTGGCTCAATATGAAGTAATGTCTAATGTTGAAGCTTTTGGTATGAGCTTTTGGTATGAAACTACACCGCGAAGCGTCGTCTTGCATCAAACGCCGTTAAACGTCAGTGACAAGTTTAGTGCCTTTGTAAAAGACTCTGGTGCTGGCTGGATATTTACCTCGGCAACACTGGCTGTTGATAACAGCTTTAATCACTTTGCACAGCATTTAGGTCTGCAAAATGCCAAGCAATTATTACTAGATAGTCCGTTTGATTATCAAGCGCAATCTCAACTTGTGGTGCCACGGTATTTGCCACAAGCGAATGATAAAAATCGCGCCTTGAAGTTAGCTGAGCTGGCGCAGCCATTAATTGCCGCGAGTAAAGGCGCTTGTTTTATGCTGTTTACTAGTTATCGCGTTATGCATCAGGTTGCTGAAGTGCTAACTGAAAGCATTGATAATCCGTTATTAGTACAAGGTCAGATGGCCAAACGTAAATTGCTAGATCAGTTTGTTGAGCAAGACAATGCAGTGCTGCTGGCGACAGCAAGCTTCTGGGAAGGTATTGATGTGCGTGGTGATAAATTAACTTGCGTGATTATCGACAAACTTCCTTTTGCCTCACCTGACGATCCACTATTACAAGCGCGATGTGAAGATGTTAGACGTCAAGGTGGCGAGCCGTTTAGTCAAATTCAATTACCGCAGGCGGTAATCGCGTTGAAGCAAGGGGTAGGGCGACTGATTCGTGATGTCAGTGACCGTGGTGTCATGGTTATTTGTGATGATAGGCTAGTCAACAAGCCTTATGGAGAAACCTTCTTAAAAAGTTTACCTGAAATGAGACGTAGTAGAGATATTACTCAAGCCGCTAAATTCTTAGAGACGCTTAACCCCTAAAAATAACAACGAGTGCCAATGCACTCGTTTTTGTTTGTTCATGTATACGTTCAATAAAGCTTTAGCGTGATACATCAACCATCAAATCATTAGATATTTGCTCTAATGCGGCAATTAATTCATCAATGCTTTGCTCTTTAATTGAGACCTGCACTTTTGCTTTAAAGATATCTTGGCCAGAATTAGCTGCGCTGGCTTGCGAGCTAACCAATTTTATTAAGTTACCGCTTTGATTGTGAATGACAGAGGATACTTCTTGAACAATGCCAGCTCTATCGTTGGCGGTGATTTCTAGCACTAAATTACTAGCGGCTTTTGGCATGTTAGGCTCAGCTACTTCAATTTGACAGCTTAAGCCATTAATTGCTTTTAACTCGCTTATCAGCGCTTCGCTATTGTCTTTGGCAACGGCAACTTCAATAACACCAGCAAAAAATCCAGACAGATGATGCAAACTACTGACTTGCCAGTTACCTTGATGCTTGGAAATAATTTTAGATAATGTGTCAACAAGGCCTGCTTGGTCAGGACCAATACAAGAAACTACAAGATTATTCATTAAGGCTCCTAAAAGATCATAGTGGTTGGAAAGGAAAATTTTACTTAGCTAACGCGTGATAATTGACTGAGCTCTTTATTAAGTTGCTCGCTATCACCTAGGTTAAGTTCTACTAGACGACGTAGATGCGTGACACTATCGATATCGATAGCATTACACTGCAAACCTGTTTCATTCTCTTCTTCATGAACAACGGCGATATTCATCAAAACCTCAGATTCTTTATCTGATAATAAAAATTTTAAGGTACCCAATTTACCCTTTAATGACGTTTCGCTATTTATGGCCGTTACTAAAGCGCCATTAAGAGAAATGTCATGAATTGATACTGGATAAATCTTATCTTCAACGTCTAATTCAGCTTTAATTGAAAATAAAATGCGGGTAAATTGTCGTCTATTTTCCATAAGAATTAAATTTTTAGCTAAGTGTTCCCTTAGCATAGCCCCCTTTGTGATAAAAGTAAAAACTAAGCAGGCACAAAAAAGCCAGTTAAAATCAAAATTTTAACTGGCTTTTAATAACCGGATTTTACTTAAATCAAAGCAAAGTTACTATGGTTGCAGTAACAACAGCTTTATTTTAGTAATTAACCAATTTTCTTGTATTTAATTCTGTGCGGCTCGGTAGCAGCAGGACCTAAGGTTTTCTTCAACCATGCTTCATAATCGGTGAAGTTACCTTCGTAGAAGTTAATTTGACCTTCATCACGGTAATCAAGAATATGTGTAGCAATACGGTCAAGGAACCAACGGTCATGAGAAATAACCATGGCACAACCGGGAAACTCTAATATTGCTTCTTCAAGTGCGCGCAAGGTTTCAACATCTAAGTCGTTGGTTGGTTCATCAAGCAGTAATACGTTACCACCGGTTTGCACAAGTTTTGCTAAATGCACACGGTTACGTTCACCACCAGATAACTCACCAATGATCTTTTGTTGATCGTTACCTTTAAAGTTAAAGCGTGAACAATAAGCACGGCTTGGAATTTCAAACGTTCCTATTTGTAAAATATCATGGCCTTGAGAGATTTCTTGGTAAACAGTTTTGCTGTTGTCCATGTCATCACGGAACTGGTCAACACTGGCAAGTTTAACCGTATCACCAACAATTACTTCACCTGAATCAGGTTTTTCTGCACCTGACATCATTTTAAATAGTGTTGATTTACCTGCACCGTTTGGTCCAATGATGCCAACAATAGCGCCTTTTGGCACACTAAAGCTTAAATCATCAATAAGCATTCTATCGCCAAATGATTTAGTCAAATTGTTAACGTCTAGTACTTTATCACCAAGTCTTGGCCCAGGTGGAATATAAAGTTCGTTAGTCTCGTTACGCTTTTGATGATCTTGGCTATTAAGCTCTTCAAAACGTGCCATACGGGCTTTACTTTTTGATTGACGGGCTTTTGGATTTGAACGAACCCACTCAAGCTCTTGCTTGATGGTTCTTTGTAAAGCATTTTCGCTTCTACTTTCTTGTTCAAGACGCGCATCTTTTTGTTCTAACCATGAAGAGTAGTTACCTTCATAAGGAATGCCGTGACCTCTATCAAGCTCTAAAATCCAACCGGCAACATTATCTAAGAAATACCTATCATGGGTAATAGCCACAACAGTACCAGAGTAGTCATGCAAGAAGCGCTCTAACCATGCAACAGATTCAGCATCCAAGTGGTTGGTAGGCTCATCAAGTAATAGCATGTCTGGTTTTTGCAACAATAAACGACAAAGGGCAACGCGACGACGCTCACCACCACTTAATACGTTAACTTGTTGATCCCAAGCTGGTAAACGCAATGCATCAGCAGCACGTTCAAGCACGTTATCAATATTATGACCATCATTAGCATTGATGATGTCTTCTAATTCACCTTGCTCTTTCGCTAGTGCGTCAAAGTCAGCGCCTTCTTCAGCGTATTCGTTATACACTTGATCAAGGCGTGCCATCGCATTTTTAACAGTCGCTACCGCTTCTTCTACAATTTCACGTACCGTTTTTGTTTCATCTAATTCTGGCTCTTGTGGCAAGTAACCAATGTTAGTGCCGGCAAGGGCTGTTGCTTCACCTTCAAATTCAGTATCAACACCCGCCATAATGCGAAGTAGGGTAGATTTACCCGAGCCATTTAAACCTAAAACACCAATTTTAGCGCCAGGAAAAAATGATAATGAAATGTCTTTTAAAATAGTGCGCTTCGGTGGAACAATCTTTGAAACGCGATTCATCGACATGATGAATTTATCGGGTAACGGCTGAGCCATGTGAATACCTTTTTAAGGAAATTTGAATTGCGGTTATTTTAGGGCAATGACAAGGGAATGCAACTTGATAAAGGTACTGATAAGGCAATTAGTTAAACTCAATACATATCAAGACATCTTGAATACTTTATTTGGCAAAATATGAGGGGCAATTTGTGAAATTTTATAAACTGTTTGTAATAGCGTTGATAAGTTATCGGACTTCAGGCGATACTCTGACTGGAGTCTTTAAAGACTAAGACTAGTCCTCAGTTAGTATTCCGCACTTCACAAATGATACTAATGCTCTAATCACTGATTATCATAACAATACTAATTAAGCTGTGAATTTAATTTAATAGCGTCTGCTTGAGACATTACATTATGAAGTTGCAATAGCCAGTGCCGATAGGCTTAGTAACATACCACATACTGAAAATAATATTGCCAGTGCCATTTTGTTAAAGTGTTTTGTAACAGTGTTCATAATAATTCCTTTATTGTTTATTCGTTTCTTGTGTTGCTATCCTTAATAAAGCTATTTCTATGCCACTTTTTTATTTTATGTTTTTATACTTAAATAACAATTAGTTACTCGAAATCATGTCTTTTTTAAGGTAAATAAGCATAAATTATGTCCCAATATTAGGATCAGCGTGTCCAGATATTGGGAATTTTCGCCACATTTTATTGGAAATTACTAATAGCTGATTATGATAGCTAGGGGGCTTATTTTTTCAAACTAGGTGAGTTAACTAATACTTACTATTCAACTGAATAATGCACCATTACAGTTTGTAACTGCAAAATTACGCTTCTCTACAGTTGTTTTAAATAAGCGAGATAGAATCATTAATAACTGATGTGCTTATTTGAAAAACCTTTCTTTTGAGTAGGCATTGCTAATGTATTATCCCTAAAAAGAATAAAATGAAATCCATCATCCTTACTACCTTTATCGCTTTGTTACTTTCAGGTTGCGGTTCTATTGGTGCATATACCGATGCGCAAGCAGAGACAAAAGTTAACTTTTCTGAGTACAGTAAAATCTCCAATGACTATGTACCAAGAAAAACTCATTTAAAAGTTGCAGAGACAGGCTTAGTTTCAGGCAGTACTTTATTGTATTCAGCGAACGGTAATAGTGCTTCTTTTCAACAAGATCTCGGGAGTTTGAACGTTACTTATCCTTTATGGGTCAATGAAACTGAGATAGATGATGTTGAGTTTGCCATTGAGAGTTTTCGAAAATGGCAAGAACAAAGACAGCCGCAACATTATCTAGGTGGTCATCCTGTTAACGAATATGTATCTGAATGGATGAACGGTGTAACGTTCAAGTTTGGCTTATTTAGTGACAAGCAGGGGACGCCATTTCTCAGTGTATGTTATGAATTTACTGAGTTAGAAAAGTGTACTTTTACATACATGATTGATGAACAAAGTGTCGAGTTACTTTCTAATGATTTAAATAAGTTTAAAAGTAATGACTTTAAACACTTACAGCCTTCAGATTAAGAACTGCTGAGTCGAATTTTTGCTATAACCGAGAAATATCACCAAAATATAATCGGCAAAATAATATCGGAAAAAGAGTATCGCCGAAGTAGTATCGTTGAAGTCGTACCGTCAAAGAAATATTGATGAAGGATAGAAGCGGATTTACGAGTTAAAAACTGTAAATCAATACCACAGATGTTTCAGTGTTTAAGTTTTCTTTATCGGTATCCACTTTTGAATTGTAATCAATGATGAAATTTACCTTAAGCTGTAGTGAATCAATTAACCGACTTGTGATCGAGCTTTCCGCTTTATAAATGCTGTTTTGTCCTTTTTCAATGGCATGTTTTACTACCATTAACTGTTTGAACTCTATATGTTCATTTAGCTTTCTTATGTAAAGAGCCTGTGCTTGTAATATCAGCGTATCTTGCGTTTGACTGGTTATCCCTTCAGCAGCTTCTTCAGGCGTTACCTGAGTAACATCTCGTTTAAAACCAGGCCCAACATCAGCATCGAAACTTGATTGTTTATTCTCAAACCAGCGTCGACCCCAACCAAATGACATTGAAGCTTGTGAATCGAAACCAGAGAAGCGATTTTCTTCGTAAAATGCACTACCATAAACATAGTTTTGCTCAACAGGGTCTAGGGTGTAGTTTGTTTGTGAAACAACACTCCATTTTTGCTCTGTGGTCTCAAAGGCTTTTTCAATGACCTCTTCACCTACTTCTTTTTCTGTCTTCTTAAGAAGTAAATCAAAAACAAAAAAACTACGCCAAAGATCTCGTTCAAATCTTAAGTCTAAGCCTGTCTTTATATCGGCACTTCGGGTATTACCGGTTAAGTAGAGAAATCCAAGTTGAGCAGAGGCGGTAAACAAAGTACCTGAAGAAGGTTGTTGCGATTCATCAGCCTTTTCTAAACTAAATAGAATGTCTGACGCATCAGCACTGACTTTTTTAGCCCCTTTTTCTTGGGCATAACTATTAAAAGGCAGGATGAAAAGAATGATGATAAAAGAAATTGAAAAACGAGAAAACATGTTTATTTTACTACAGCTAGGAATAACGAGACATAATTTTTGCCTGATTATACCTAAGGGTTAATTGTTTTTCGAGTACAAAAAAAGGGCCTAGGCCCTTTTTGTTTATCATTTTTGTAACAGCTTTGTTTTACAAAGATTACTTGATGATTGCTTTTAACTCACCCGCTTGATAACGGTTAAACATGTTATCAAGGCTTATTGGTTTGATTTTGCTAGCGTTACCAACAGTATTGAATGCTTCGTAACGTGCTTTACAAATATCATACATTGCATCTGTTGAAACTTGTAAAAATTTACGCGGATCAAATTCACTTGGGTTTTGCGCTAAGAAGCGACGTACAGCACCAGTAGCGGCAAGACGTAAGTCAGTATCTATGTTGATTTTACGAACCCCGTGCTTAATACCTTGTTGGATTTGCTCTACAGGCACACCGTAAGTTTCTGGGATAGCACCACCAAATTCATTGATTACCGCTAACCAATCTTGTGGTACTGATGATGAGCCGTGCATAACTAAGTGTGTTTGTGGAATACGTTCGTGGATTGCTTTAATACGGTCAATCGCTAAGATATCGCCAGTAGGTGGACGAGTAAACTTGTATGCTCCGTGAGAAGTACCACATGCGATAGCTAAAGCATCTACTTGAGTTTTATTAACGAAGTCAGCAGCTTCTTCAGGATCTGTTAACATTTGCTCTTTGGTTAATACACCTTCAGCGCCAACGCCATCTTCTTCACCAGCCATACCAGTTTCAAGAGAGCCTAAACAGCCTAGCTCGCCTTCAACAGAAACACCACAAGCATGTGCCATTTCAACAGTACGACGAGTAACGTCAACATTGTACTCGTAGCTGCTTGGCGTTTTACCGTCATCCATTAGTGAGCCATCCATCATTACTGATGAAAAGCCTAACTGAATCGAGCGTTGACAAACCGTTGGAGAAGTACCGTGATCTTGATGCATTACCACAGGGATATGTGGGAACTCTTCAATTGCAGCTAAAATCAAATGACGCAAAAATGGTGCACCAGCGTATTTTCTGGCACCCGCAGACGCTTGCATGATGACAGGGCTATCAGTATCACTAGCGGCAAGCATAATTGCACGTACTTGCTCTAAATTATTTACGTTAAATGCTGGAATACCGTATTCAAATTCTGCCGCATGATCGAGCATTTGGCGCATTGAAATTAAAGCCATTTACTTACTCCTAGATAAGTTTTTGTTGCTGAGGTTGGAAGTTTTTATTTCGACTACAAAATTATAGCAAATGCCTCGCATTTCTTACAGGATAATTTCGCTAAAGTTGTACTTTAAGCGGGGCAAGAGCTTTATCTTTGAATTTTGTTCGAATATTACAATATTATTTTGTTTTGCTACTTGTAGTAGTACTTTTTTAGAGGATGTGATTGTAAATTTACTACAATTTTAATGCAACAAGTTTCGACTTTATTTCGATTTTATTTCGAAATTGTTTCGTTTTGTTTGCTTTGGTCTTTCGTGTAGCTTTTATTTTACTTTTGTTTGGCACCGTTTGACTCTGCTTGGCTTTATTTACGGTAAATATTTGGGGGAGTATTGTTTTTGGGTAAAAAAAAACGAGTACCTTTTATAAAGTACTCGTTTACTATGCTAGAACAAAGCTGTTGGCTGTTAATAAAAGGCCATTAGCATTTTATTCGAGAGTATGTCGTCGCAGAACTAATCTTGTGCACGTTGCTCTAAAATTTCTACCGCAGGTAATTTCTTACCTTCTAAGAACTCTAAGAAAGCACCACCACCGGTAGATATATATGAAACCTTATCGGCGATATCATATTTATCAACAGCAGCTAAAGTATCGCCACCGCCCGCAACTGAAAAAGCGCTGCTTTGCGCAATGGCGTGTGAAATAACTTCAGTACCTTTAGCAAAGGCATCCATTTCAAAAACACCTACAGGTCCATTCCATAAGATGGTGCCTGCAGATTTGATGATTTCTGCTACTTTTAATGCAGTTTCAGGGCCGTAATCGATGATGTCATCTTCTGCTGAAACGTCACTTGCAGATTTAATCTCTGTCGCAGAGTCATGTTTCCAGTCACTAAAGCCGTCACGGGTTACGGTTACGTCATCGGCAAAAATTACTTCAGTTTCTTTACATAAACGCTGTGCCTCTGGAATTAAGTCGGCTTCATAAAGTGAGTTACCCACTTCATTACCAGCTGCTGCAACGAAAGTATTTGAAATACCGCCACCAACAACTAAAGTATCAGCAATTTTAGATAATGAATCTAATACGGTTAGTTTGGTTGAAACTTTAGAGCCACCTACAATAGCAACTAACGGACGAGCAGGGCTTTCGATTGCTTTTGCCAATGCATCCAACTCACCTGTTAATAATGGACCTGCACAAGCGGTTTCGGCAAACTTTGCTACACCATGAGTACTTGCTTGTGCACGATGAGCGGTACCAAAAGCATCCATTACAAATACATCACATAATGCAGCGAGTTTTTTAGCTAACGCATCATCATTTTTCTTTTCACCAACATTAAAGCGAATATTTTCAAAAATAACTAACTCGCCTGCAGCTACCTCAACACCATCAAGGTAATCTTTTACTAAACGAACAGGGTAATTTAATGCCGCACTTAAATAGTCAGCTACTGGTTGCAATGAAAACTTATCTTCTGGCTCACCTTCTGTTGGTCTGCCTAAGTGCGACATAACCATTACTTTTGCACCCGCTTCTAAAGCAAGTTTTAATGTTGGTAGTGCTGCACGTAAGCGAGCGTCTGAAGTGATCTTACCTTCAGCAACAGGTACATTTAAATCTTCACGAATTAATACACGTTTGTTGGCTAATGTTAAGTCGGCCATTTTGATAATCGACATTGTTGTCTCCTATTTTCACTATCTGTGAGTTATATTCTTTATGTGTTCGGTATTCTTAACTTTTTGCTTGGTACATTGCCATAGCAGTATCGAGCATACGATTTGCAAAGCCCCATTCGTTATCACACCACACAAGCATTTTTACTAATCTTTTATGGCTTACGCGTGTTTGGTTTCCGTCAACGATACAAGAGTGTGAGTCATGATTAAAATCAACAGATACTAGCGGCTCTTCGGTGTAATCTAAGATACTCGTTAGCCCAATAGTTGCTGCGGCACGTTGAATTGCTTGATTGATATCATTAATGCTTACGTCAGTATTAACGGTAATACTTAAATCCATTGCGGTGACGTTAATTGTTGGGACACGAACCGCTATGGCTTCAAAACGCCCTTTTAATGTAGGTAATACGCGTTCAATCCCAGCGGCAAGCTTAGTATCAACGGGAATTATTGACTGACTAGCAGCACGAGAACGACGTAAATCCTTATGATAGGCATCAATAACTTGTTGATCATGCATTGAAGAGTGAATGGTAGTAATACTGCCACTTTCTACGCCAAATGCTTCATCAATGACCTTAATGACAGGTACGATGCAATTGGTGGTACAAGAGCCATTAGAAACGACTCTATCATCTGAACTTAATGTGTGATGATTAATACCGTAAACTATCGTAGCATCAATGTCTTGGCTACCAGGATGAGAAAACAATACCTTTTTAGCACCACGATTAATATGGCTTAAGCCGTCAGCCTTACTACCATATTTTCCTGTACAGTCTAAAACGATATCAACATCTTGTTGTTGCCAAGGTAAGCTATTTAAATTGCCTAGATGGGTTAATGCAACTTTATCTTCATCGATAATAAGATGCTTATCTGTTTGACTAACCTCAAACGGGAATCGTCCGTGCGTACTATCATACTTGAGCAAGTGAGCTATTCCTGAAGCGGGTGCTAATTCGTTAATGCTTACTAAGGTGAATTGGTCCGCTTTACCACTTTCATATAAAGCTCGTACTACGCTACGACCGATGCGGCCAAAGCCATTGATGGCAATTCTTACTGTCATAATCTTACTACATTGTTACGGATGACTTTAAGTCATTACCAAGTGATGAAATGAGGGTTGTTACGAGATAATTTTTACCTATAACGCCGAAGTCTATAGAGGTTATAGGTAAAGATTATAAGTACTCAGCACAAGTCTTATTAATACTTGTGCTGAGTATTTTATGCGTTGATTATAATTCGTTTACAGTATTTACAACGTTATCAACAGTAAAGCCGAAGTGCTCAAGTAATACGCCACCAGGTGCAGATTCACCAAAGGTAGTCATACCAACAACAGCGCCACTTAAACCAACATATTTAGCCCAGAAATCAACGTGAGCAGCTTCAATAGCTACACGGTTAGTAACGGCTGCTGGTAAAACTGACTCTTTGTATTCTTTGCTTTGTGCATCAAATACATTAGTCGATGGCATTGAAACCACACGTACTTTTTTACCTTGCTCAGTTAAAGCCGTTGCAGAATTAACCGCTAGGGCAACTTCAGAGCCTGTTGCCATTAAAATAACATCAGGGGTACCTGCACAGTCTACAAGTACATAAGCGCCTTTATCAATAGCAGCTACTTGTTCTTGCGTACGAGACATTGCCGGTAAACCTTGGCGAGAAAATACTAATGCCGAAGGTGCTTTTTGGTTTTGTACCGCAGCTTTCCATGCAACAGCAGACTCAGTCGCATCACACGGGCGCCATGTTGTTAGGTTAGGTGTAGTTCTTAAGTTCGTTAACTGTTCAATAGGTTGATGTGTTGGACCATCTTCACCTTGACCAATTGAATCATGGGTATAAACAAATACATTTTGAATACCCATTAAAGCTGACATGCGAACAGCGTTACGCGCGTATTCCATAAACATCATGAAAGTTGCGCCGTAGTTTACAAAACCACCATGTAAAGAAATACCGTTCATGATGCTGCTCATACCAAATTCACGTACACCGTAGAAGATGTAGTTACCGGCAGGATCAGTTTCAATACCTTTTGAACCAGACCATAAGGTTAAGTTAGAACCCGCTAAATCGGCAGAGCCACCAAGCATTTCTGGTAAGACTTTACCAAATGCTTCAATAGCATTTTGTGACGCTTTACGTGAAGCAATGTTTTCGCCTGCTTCATGACACTCTTGAATAAATGCGTTCGCTTTTTCTTCAAATTGTGCCGGTAATTCACCTTTAATAACACGGCGTTCATATTCTGCCGCTAGTGCTGGGTGAGCCGCTTGGTAAGCTGCAAATTTATCATTCCAGCTAGATTGGCTCGATTGACCTTTCTCTTTTCTATCCCATTGTGAGTAGACATCTTCAGGGATTTCAAAAGCAGGGTGCGACCAGTTTAGTTTTTCACGGGTAGCTGCAATTTCGTCATCACCAAGTGGTGCACCATGACAGTCATGAGTACCTTCTTTATTTGGTGAGCCAAAACCAATAATCGTTTTACAACAAATCATGGTTGGCTTGTCTGTTACTTTTTTCGCTTCTTCAATCGCATGCGTAATAGCTTGTGCATCGTGACCGTCAACACAAATTACATGCCAACCGTAAGATTCAAAGCGTGCTGGCGTGTTATCGGTAAACCAACCTTCAACTTCACCATCGATTGAAATGCCGTTGTCATCCCAAAATGCAATTAACTTACCTAAACCTAAAGTTCCGGCAAGTGAACAAGCTTCATGAGAAATACCTTCCATTAAACAACCGTCACCTAAGAAACAGTAAGTGAAATGATCAACAATTGCGTGATCTTCACGGTTAAACTGTGCCGCTAAAGTTTTTTCAGCAATGGCCATACCAACCGCATTGGCAATACCAGCACCTAATGGACCCGTAGTAGTTTCAACACCTGGTGTGTAACCGTATTCTGGATGACCTGGTGTTTTAGAATGCAATTGACGGAAGTTCTTTAAATCGTCAATTGATAAATCGTAACCTGATAAATGCAATAAAGAATAGATAAGCATAGAACCATGACCGTTTGATAATATAAAACGATCGCGGTCAACCCAGTTAGGATCAGTAGGGTTGTGCTTTAAAAAGTCACGCCATAATACTTCGGCAATATCTGCCATACCCATTGGGGCACCAGGGTGTCCTGATTTTGCTTTTTGTACGGCATCCATACTTAATACACGGATAGCATTTGCTAGCTCTTGACGCGATGACATAGTAGCTCCAGATCTCATAGTCTTGAAAGAATAAAAATTGCGCGTATTTTCGCTCACCAAGGCACACAGCGCAAATTAAATTATGCAATTTTTTATATTATTTTGTGCACAGGCTAATTATTAGCATATTAAAGCCTGTTAATACTTGAAACATCACGTGAAATATTTACAATCAGATAACGGACAAACAAGGGCAATATCGAACTACTACCTATGATGCAACTTCACTTATTGCGCTTATTTATTTCAGCATTTTTATACTGCTCTGTCTGTTTTCTAGCGACCTTGTTAATTAACCCACAGTCAATTGTGAACTTTGTTGGCCCAGCCGCAGCACTTACCGGTGGCTTATTACTGGTTTGGCGTATTACACCAATAGTTGCCGCCCTACTAGTTACGCCTGTCGTAGCATGGAGCTTAAACAGTTATTTTGCACTCAATGCAAATATTGCTGTAATGGTTATTGCAACGCTAGCTATTATTTTACAAGCAGCTTGGACAAAACAGCTTGTTACTCGATTTATTCGATATCAAAAATGGTTAACTTCACGAAAACACTTATTTTTCTTCCTACTTAGAATAGGCCCTATTGCGAGTTTAGTGTCGGCAAGTGCAGTGCTAATAATCGCAATGCTGGATAACCAAGTTGTTAATGGCAGTTTTTTATACACCTTTATTAATACTTGGTCGGCGAGTATGTTGATGGCGGTATTTTTTATTCCGTTGATACTACTTTCGAAAAGCTCAGAACATATAAAGCTGACTAAACGACTATTTGTTGGTTTTACTTCAGTGCTTGGTGGCATCGCTATTTTATTACTTTTTAAAACCTCGCAATATGAACAACAGCACTCCCGACAAGCCGTGTTTGAACAGTCAATATTAGACGTTGAGCGATTAATTAATAGTGACTTGACTGAAGTTGGTCATCAAATCACTAGTCTTTCGGCTTTTTTTAAAGCAAGTAAACATGTCACCCTTACTGAATTTAATCTCTTTAGCGAAAGCATTTACAGCAAAAAAGCTAGTATTAAAGCATTGGAATGGGCGCCTATCGTAGACCGTTCACAGCGACAAGCATTTGAGCAACAAGGATCTACGATGTTATCGACAAATTATGCGATAAAAGAGCGATTGATAAGTGGCAAGCTATCCATTGCTAAGGTACGCAGCAAATATGCACCTTTACTATACATTTATCCAAGGCAGGGCAATCAACAGGCGCTAGGCTTAGATGTTTTTACTAACCCTAATCATGTTATCTCGATGCAAGAAGTTATCGAAAGTAGAGAGATTATTGCAAGTGCCCCTATCACCTTAGTTCAAGACGAGCTTGCAAAACCTGCCATGCTATTTAGTACCGCTATCTACTCACCAAAGAAAACTACAGAAGAAGTTGGAAGTGTTAAGCAAAGAAAGCTTTCTTTACAGCAAAATGGAGAGTTAATAGGTTTTGTTGTTGCTGTTGTTCAAATAGATGAATTATTGCAAGGGTTAGCAGAGCAAAAGCAAGATAAGGTTAGCTTTTTTATTGATGACATTACCAATAAAGAGCCTATGGCTTTATTTGGCAAACAGTCACCTAGTGCTAATCGGTATACTGAAACTTTTACCATGAATGTTTACTCGCGTATTTGGCAAGTCACCCTAGTTGAAAGCCAACCTTGGTTTAGTCAAGAAAAAAGCTGGCAAGCATGGGCCGTACTGATAGGTGGCACAATTGGCTCTGTGCTTTTTCAAATGTTAGTACTGATGATGGCAGCATACTCAAGTGAATTAAGTTTACAAGTAGACCTCAAAACACGAGCACTGATCTCAGCTAAAGAAAAGTCTGAGCAAAAAAGTTTAGCGAAAAGTCACTTTTTAACGACATTAAATAAAGAGCTAAGAATGCCGTTATTGGCAATAAAATCTTTTGTCGAACAATTAAAGAAAAAAGGTATTAATAATAAGCAAGTCACAGGGATTAGCCACGCGGGCAGTAATGTTGCTTTATTGTTAGATACTATGATGGATTTATCAGATATAGAATCAGGAAAAGTCATCGCGAAAAAAGATTGTTTTGATTTTTATGGCTTTTTGCAGAGAACAGAGTCGGTATTTAAAGCCAGTAATGTCTATGAAGGAAAATCTATTTACTTCCTTATTGATGATAGTGTGCCTCACTATATCAATAGTGATGAACTTTATATCCAAAAACTGCTTAACGCATTAATTGAAAGTGCTCACTTGATATTAAAAAGTGACGGCTTGCGACTGTCTATTAAATTGCATCAGCATAAGCAAGCGGATGCCAGTCTATTCTTTATATTATCACCTCTAAACCCTTTAACTTCTGATAGCACAGAAGCTAATGATGAGTCGGTAATACAAAACGAACTCTCTACCAGCAGCACTGCAATGGCAATGGCGATCAAATATAGTCAATTGTTGCAGGGTGATACTAGCTTAGGCACCTTAAGTACAGGCTCTGGGGTGTTAAGTGCCTCTATTAGGGTGACAGTATCATCAATTGAAGAGCAAGAAGCGCATCAAAGTTTAACATTTGACTTAATGAGTTAATGTTATTTTTCAATATGTAAAATAATGCTTGTAAAAAAAAAGTTAATCGTATAGTGTCTTTGCACCTGCTCATAAATAGTACAAATTAATAATAAACTAGGCAGGAACAAATAGGTAAAACAATGAATAATTCATCCGAGCGCGGGTTTAAATTAACCACCGTGATTTTTGCAGTAATTATCATGGCAGTTACCGCAATGCTGAGTGGAAACTCGGTTGCAGATGACATGGATGTAGGAACAACGCAATTAGAAGAGTAGCTTAGTCGCGATCTTTAATTGTTATGGAAAATTCAAGCCCCATCGTTAGCAGTAGCTGATGATGGGGCTTTTTCATTTTTAGTGATTTTTACTGAGAAAATTTGAGTGAATATACAAGCACAGTCTTTGAGGGATATTGGTTTTAGCAATATCGACAAGGTTACTTATTAAAACTCAAACGTCTTGGCTGCTGTTAGCAGTATGGTGGTATCTCCGTAAGTGTCCAAATCTGTTCCTTCAACGCCTAAAGCAAAATCAAAACCTTTGAAGTGATACTGCGCTGTTACTTGCCAATGGATATAGTCTTTATCGTTTGCTTCCCAAGACCATTTTTCATCATCAAGACTCGATGAAATGTCGACGCCAGTTAAAATGGATAAATTATCTGACATTGGAAATGTCTGGGTGAGCATAGCAATAACATGACCCGCCCCGGTACCAAAATAATCCCAAGCGTACCAAAAATTTACACCGGTATTACCAAAGCTAAATTTTGTCCATGCTTCAGCATAGTTATAATCAGAGCTGAAATTTGCGCCAGAGTATGTATACTGTGCGGCGCCTATATCGACATGTATATTGTCAGATATTGCGGTGTAGTAACCTAAGTAGCCGTCAGCTTCAAGATTAGTACCTTCACCAAATTTCACGTTTGATCCCCAAACGCCAACATACAAACCATTATCAGCCGCCCAATCCAAACTAACCTGCAATGCAGGTTTTTCATTTGTTTGACTGACACCATTAAATAAGTAATCACTTACCACTGATACCGTACTTGAGGTATCAGCTAAACTTGATGAAGAATATAGGGTTATGAGTAAAATGATATTAAAAGACTTCATATTGCCTCACTAACTAGCGTTTAATGCTAGGGATGTTGTTACCATTTCAAAAGGAATTGCTTATTGTTTAGAGAAGAGTATTAAAAATACCTTTCTCAAAAGCATAGGACAACAAAAATATTTTACCCATTAAAAGGATAAATAACAGGGCAGAGACAAGCGTTGAAAGGGTCTCATGAGTTTACTAACTTATGTAAAATCAGAGCTTTATTTTTGGAATATGGCGTCCCCACCGGGACTCGAACCCAGAGCAGCGGCTTAGGAGGCCGCAGTTTTATCCAGTTAAACTATGAGGACATAATTTTTTCTATTTTAATCACAATTATCAGCGTTTGTTAATATTTTTTATTAAAAAATACCCGTAATAACAAGCTAATAAGTAAAGCAATTTTAAAAAATTAAAAAAATGTTAATTATTTTCAAACTATTTTACCTACCGAGACAACTTTATATAACAATGAAGCTTAAGTTACTAACACGGTAACAATCACTGGGTTTAATAATAACCTCATAATAGGAGCCTTTGTGTTTGATAAAAGCGATGAAAAACTCGTAGCACAAGCGTTGAAAGGGAAAAAGTCTGCTTGGTTGGCGCTTGTTAAGCGTTATGAGAAGGGCATATATAACTATGCGCTTCGAATGGTGAATAACCCGGCGGATGCGATGGATCTAATGCAGGATGTTTTTATGGCGTTATTTAAAAACTTACCGACATTTCGAGGCGACAGTCCTTTTAAAGGTTGGCTATTTAAAATAGCGCATTATCGATGCCTGGAGTTTTATCGACGTAAACGTCCAATGCAATCTCTTGATGATGCGCCAGAGCAAGAAGATGCGCAAAGGTTAGGTCTAGACACCGAGTTATTGTTAAATCAGCAAAACAACTCGCTGTTACAGGCAATGCAAACCTTACCGGTAAAGCAAAAGTTAGTGGTAGAGCTGAAATTTTTTCAACAGTGCACGTTTGAAGATATCAGCCAGCAGCTAGATATCTCAACCAATACGGCAAAATCTCAGTTATATAGCGCCTTAGATAAACTTAAAGTGCAATTAGCTGATGATCCAATCAGTAAAATAGAGGTGGAGTATGTCTGATAAAAAAACAGTTAATGCTCAAATGAATGAAGATGATAGAGCGATGTTTACCGAGCAGCTTAACCAACAAGCAGCCAGTATAACTGAGCAAGAAGTGCCCAATTGGCATCGGGCACAAGCTTTTGAGCAGCATTATAACCCTGAGCAAAATAAGCGTGAACAAAAAACAGCTATTGGTAAGTCGTTCAATTGGGAAATATGGTTTGGTGTTCCTGCATTATCCATGGCGTGTTCGGCATTGGTCATCTCGCTTGCAATGAATTTTGGTCAAGACAGCTCTATGGATAATCAAGCGTTGACTGCGTTTATCGACAAACAAGTACAAGAAAAGGTGGCAATAGAGCTGGCGAGCCAAACTAATCAACAAGTTGAAAGTTTAGTTAACTTAAAGCTAAGAGAGTTTGCCGCAGAACAACAGGTGATTTTAGCTAATTATCGCGCCGATATGAGTGCTGAGCAGCAACAAAATAACCTAAGTTTAGCGAGCTATGTAATTGGTGCATCAAGAAAAGAGCGTAAAGAAGATATGAGTGATTTTATTAACTTTATTAACGCACAGCGTAAAGATGAGCAGTTGGCTCAAAAAATCAAATTTCAACAATTAGAGCGAGAGATTGGTTATCAGCAATTGGGCTATCAGCAAAGTGGTCGCGCAGGCAAGAAAGCTACTAAGCCGATTAACTATAAAGGTTAATCCAAAACAATCACTGTGCTAAAAACAAATATCAGCATTATCCATTGAGGGGAATTAAATGAAATCAATACACCAGTTAACACCGAGCAAGATACACGGTAAAAAAAGCCTAAAGACGAGCGTTAAAGCTAAAATTGCTTTGGTCAGCTCTGCACTTTTACTAGCCTTTAGTGCACATAGTGCAGATAAAAATTTTGATAATTTACATAAGCAGTTAGCGATTATGAATGACATCATGATGTCGTCAGCTAAGGTTGAACAAAACCCGAATCAAGCGTTAATTCGCTCAATTGATAGTGTTTATTTGCAAGGGCAAGGTGCTATTTTCACGGTGAAATCTGCTCATGGCGGCTCTTCCCACCGTCAATTTTTTCAAATGATTGCCCCTAAACCGCCAAAATCACCAAAAGCGCCAAAGTCGATGAAGCCACCCAAAGCACATGTTAATGAGCACGTGATTATCAGTGATGACGATGATTTTGTCTTTGATTTTTCAGAGCATGAAGATGAGTTTGATCGCGTTATTGAGATATTTGAAAGACAACGAGAAGGAGCAAGAGAGCTTCGCAGTGAACAACGTGATATTGCTTATGAAATGCGTGATATTGCTAGAGAAGTTCAAGATATTGAATACCAGTTACAGCGGGCTGAAAAAGAGAGTAAGCAAGCGTTAACCGCCGAATTAAAAAAACTAGAGCATCAGCGTGTCGCTTTAGATAAAAATAGAGCGAATATCGAGCAGAAAGTTGCTGAATTAAATAAGCAAAGAGCGCAACAAAAAATGGCACAGAATAAAGCTAGAACAGCGCACTTTGGTGCACTCAATGAAGCGCTTGTCGAAACCTTATGCTTATATGGTAACGGGCTTCAAGCGGTACCCAGTGATGAGCATATTAGTCTGATTATAAAAGATGCGGGCGATAAGCAGCGTAGTGGCTATAAAGATCAGATAATGGTATTTAGTAAAAAGGATATCAGCGCCTGTTCAAGCAGCAAGTTAACAAGCCAAAAACTACTCGCTAAAGCAGCTAAATATCAGTTTTAGAAAGCTAAAGATAAAGTAGCTTAACCGTTGAAGCCATAAGTTGTCATTGACTTATGGCTTTGTTATTTCTGGCAAGTAAGCACGGTTAAGACAAACGTTCATAGCTAGGTAGTAAGCTAAAAATAGCTTGATGAGTGCTCTGCAAGTAAGTTGGTTTTACCAAGTTTTAATTTGAGCTAATCACGCAAGCTAAATTTAGGCAGCCTCACTTTAAGCATACTCACTTCAAGCACAATGACATTAATGGTAGCGTAACTCCCGCACCTTTCCCCAAAAGACCCAGTATGAGAAAACGGTGTAACTAATGATTACTGGCACTACAACTATTGCCCCCCACAAAATAAAACTCAAAGATTCAGGTGCTGCAGCTGACTGCCAAATGGTAAGTTTACCCGGTACTATATAAGGGAAAAAACTAAAAGCTAAGCCGAAGAAACACAAAGTAAAAATAATCACAGCGCCTACAAAAGGACGCCAGCAGCCTTTATCATTAAGTGCAGGTAAATGTTTTAAATGCATTTGGCTATAGACGAATAAAGCAAAGCACAGTGCAGGTAGCGGTAAAATATATAAGGTTGTTGGCCAAGCAAACCATTTAGTAAAAACGTCGGGGTTAATTAATGGATTGACTGTTGAAACGGCTACTACACCCAAAAAGCAAATTAAACCGGTCTTTTTAGCCCAACTTACGGCTTGTATCTGTAAGGCACCTTCAGTTTTCATAATAAGCCAACATGCACCAATATAGGCATACGCGGCAGCTACACCAAACGCGCTGAGTAAGCTAAATACATAAGCTGATAAGGTACTTTCAAACCCCATAACATACATACCTAACATATACCCTTGACTCATTGCTGCTAGCAAAGATCCCGCTTTAAATACTTTATTCCAAGTCGGTTTATGGCTAAACGCCGCTTTGGCTCTAAAATCAAAAGCAACCCCACGAAGTACTAAGCTGATAAGAAGCACTGCTGTTGGTAAGTAGAGCTCCTTAAAAATATGGCTATGCGCTGAAGGAAATGCGATTAATAGCAAGCCAATAGCTAACACCAGCCACGTTTCATTGGCATCCCAAAATGGACCAATAGAAGCAATCATGGTATCGCTATCGTCTTTTTGCTCTAGGGGAAGCAAGATACCTATACCTAAATCAAAGCCATCTAATACTGCATATAACAATACTGAAAAACCCATTAGTGCAACAAAAATGACTGCCAGTGAATTAGCTTCAAACATAGTTATTCTCCTTCAATGCTCTGTGAGTCACCGATTTAACTTTTTCATCATCAGTTATCTCTTCAATTTCAACGGCCCTATTTGCCATAGTAAAAATGGTATGTAAGTAAGCGACCATTAATACCGCATATAAAATGAGGTACAGGGTAAGGGACAAAGCAACATTGCCCGGCGCAATATCAGTCGCGGCATCTTTAACGGTTAATATTCCCGTTACTAGCCAAGGTTGGCGGCCTATTTCGGTAACGTACCAACCGGCTAACGTTGCTAACCAACCAGAGAAACTCATGGCGACAAGTATTTTCAGTAGCCACCTTGGTATGGGGTTGTTTCGCCATAGCTGTATGCGACTGAACCAAGCGACAAATAACATCAACATGCCAACACCTACCATAATACGAAAGGCATAAAATACCGGCGCCACGGGTGGGTGATTACCTTCAAACTCATTTAAACCCTTTATTTCACCTTGAAAATCATGGGTAAGAATAAAACTAGCCATATTAGGGATCGCGATTTCTAAGTGATTCGTTTTTTGTTTTTCATCGGGAATAGCAAAGAGCAATAACGGCGCGCCTTTTTCTGTATGCCAAACACCTTCCATGGCAGCAATTTTTTGAGGTTGATGTGCCAACGTATTTAAACCATGCATATCACCAATAAAAATTTGCAGTGGTGTTAAGAACATTGCCACGGTTAATGCAATTTTTAACGTTAATTTAGGCGCTTGTTTATCATCACCTTTAAGTAATCGGTAAGCACTGATGCCTGCGACTAAAAATGCTGCAGTTAAACCTGAAGCCACCACCATATGTGATAAGCGATATGGAAATGACGGGTTAAATATTATCGCTAACCAATCAACGGGAAAGGCAACGCCATCCCGCATCACGTGACCTTGCGGAGTTTGCATCCAAGAATTAAGCGCTAAAATCCAAAAGGCAGATAAGGTTGTGCCAATAGCAACAATAAGGGTAGATAACGTATGTACTCTTGCAGAGACCCTTTTCATGCCAAATAACATAATGCCTAAAAAGCCCGCTTCAAGAAAAAAAGCAGTTAACACTTCATAGCCTAATAATGGCCCGGCAATATTACCAACCGTCTCCATGAATTTTGGCCAATTAGTGCCAAATTGAAAGGACATGGTAATGCCAGATACCACGCCAATAGCAAAAGTGATAGCGAATATTTTTACCCAAAAACGATAGGCGCGCATCCAAACGGGTTCACCTGTTTGATCAAAACGTAATTTGAAAAAAAATAAAAACCAACTTAAGGCGATGGTGATGGTAGGAAAAAGTATATGAAAGCTGATATTGGCAGCAAACTGAATACGGGAAAGCATTAGGGTTTCAAACATGACTGACTCCATTCGCCAATAACTTTTAAAATTGCTAATGGCTGTATAGTGTTATGGTTTACTCGTTTTAATTACATATAAAAAACGGCTAAGTTTGCACTTAGCCGTTTCGGTTTATTTACTAATTAATTTATCTTTAAGGTTGATTACTTTGCTAACGCCGGCGCCAAGTTTCATTAACGTATTAAGCTTTTCAGGGCTCATACTTTGCAACTCGCCTGCCCAGTGGGTGACTGTTTCAAGTAAGTCATGAATTTCATGCATCTGCTTTTGTGCGTATTGTTCTTTTTGATTGGCAGGTTCGTCTAACAGGTTATCGCGAAGTAATGACAGTGTTGGATCTACTTCACGTTTACGGCGTTCTTCAAATACTCGTGTAGCCATTTCCCAAATAGAGCCGGCAGGTGAGTAATATTCTTTTCTATCTTTAGGTTTATGCTGCACCTGCACTAATCGCCATGACTGCAATTCTTTGATGCCCATGCTGACATTACCACGGGAAATATTAAGCGCTTCAGAAATTTGCATAGCACTTAGTGGCTCTTCATGAATAATTAATAAACCGTACATTTGCCCGACAGTACGGTTAAAGCCCCAGCGGCTACCCATTTCACCGCAGTGCATGACGAAGGATTCTATTTTTGCTGTAAGTATCATATGTAAGTTCTGAAGTTTCAGTATTTTCTGAAAGTTTAAACTTATATTGATATAGATCAAGTTTTAATTGGGTTTATTGATAAAAAAATCAAGATTCTCTTAGAAGGGTGATGAGAAAAAGGGGATGTGTAGCCGATTTCATCATAGAAAGATGTCAGTAGCGGGTCTGTTAACAAAAAAAGCCCTAAACGGTGTTTAGGGCTTTGAAAAACAATACGCTAAAAATGAGTTATGTTATTGTTCAGTAATGGTTAATTTAACACCACCAAATTCACCATCAAGGGTAATGTAATGCCAATAAACAGTAGGATCTAATTCAACAATTAAACTGTCGAAGTTACCGTCACCATTAGCATAACCATTGTTATCTTGTGCTGAAGGCCAGCCATCTGCTTTAAACATGATATCAGCATTGCCCCAACCGCCAGATGTTCTTAACTCAAAGCGAGTGGCTAGGTTATTATCATTACGAATAATGAAAGATGCGCGACCAGCAGATGAGTTAATACATTCAACAACTTGGTTAGTTGTCACTGCATTATTGTTTTCATCATGTTGGTTTGCCGGAATATCAACAATACATGGAGAGAAGTCAGTACTAATTGTTACTGGCTCACCTGCCCAGTTACCAGCAGTGCCAGAAGCAGTTGAGTCAGTATCATTTGGACCAATTTCAACAATGTTGCTTGTACCTAGTACTA
>CAJXPG010000024.1 GCA_913057925.1 uncultured Colwellia sp.
TTCAAGGCAAATTCATTAAGAATAGTTATTCTATTGTTTATGAATTTAACGCAGACAAAAGTTACAGGATAACTTTTGCACTGCTTTAGCTTGCCGCACAGCGGTGAAGTGCAGGGATAGCACTTCATAACTAAGGAAAAATAGCTGCTAGGGAGCTATGTATTATCCCGAACTGAGGTTAACTATTACAGTTTTGCTTTTAGCTGTAAACCTTGCTGATATTTATGATAAAAGGCAATGACTGCAAATAACACCAGAATAAAGGGGATACTGGTTAGTACCACCCAATGCCAGCCAGCGTTAAATAATACCCAGCCTGCTAAAAGTGATGCAGCCGCTTGAAAACCAAATAAAATAAAGTCATTGGTGGCTTGTACTTTATGTCGCTCGCTGTCTTGATAACTTTGAGGTAATAGTGATGTCCCGGTTAAGAATAAGAAGTTCCAACCAATACCCAGTAATATCAATGCCCACCAGTAATGCATTACTTCATGACCAGAAAGTGCAATGTAAGCGACTATGGTATAAATTAGCGTGCCTATTATCATCAAACCTTTTAATTTCAGATGCTTAATTAGCCAAGGTGCAAAAAGAGAGGGGATATACATGGCGGCAATATGGCTTTGAATAACCCATTTAGTTTCTTGTAAACTATGGGATTGCATGTGATGCATACTTATTGGTGTTGCCGTCATTAAGTAGCTCATCAAAGCAAAGCCGATGGTCGCGGTAGATATTGCGATAAGGAATATTGGCTGTTTGGCAATTTCACTTAATGGTCTAGTGTTGCCCACTGTTTCATTGCTTTTAATGATTGGGTTTTTAAAAGCTAGCATAATTAGCATTGCACCAAGGATTAATACGGCGAGTAATACAAAAGAGCCAGCATAACCGTGTGGCGAGTTAATAAGGTTTTTACCAACAACAGCGACTTCAGGTCCTAAAAATGCAGCAAATACGCCACTTAACATTAATATTGATAAGACTTTGGGAATATCTTCACTATTTAACGTGCTTTCAATGGCGGCAAAACGCAACTGTTGCGTGAATGAACCACCAACGCCAATGAGTAAACTGGCGAAAACAAATAATTCGAAAGAAGCAATTTTAGCTGATATTAAGGCGGTAATACTGGCAATTAATAAACAACTTAAACCAGCATATACCGCAAATCGTCTGCCTTTTGCTTTGGCTAACATGGCTGCGGGTATTGAACCTGCGGCGACACCTAAAATCATTAATGTTATAGGTAAGGTCGCCAAGCTAGGATCGCTTGCCAGCTCACTTGATAAAATGCCGCCAATAAAAACAATAATTGGCGCTGATGAGCCAACTAATGGCTGAGCAATAAAGAGTAGCCAAATATTTTTTGGAAAACTAAAAAGTCGCGAGAGTATTACAGCCGTTAGCAGTAATAATGCAATAGTTATCAGAATATTTAAGTACATAGTTTTCCAATAAGGGCGAGTTAGCCCGACTCCATTGCTAAAATGGCTTTAATATCGATAGCTTCACTATATCGGATCATGGATGCCTGTTGTTGCTTCCTCGCTAAAACGGCCATTCTATCGGCTAATTCATTGCCTTCAATATTGGCATGACCCTTAACGTGTCGAATGGTGATTTTACTCTGTATGGTTTTATATAAGGCATAACACTGCTGAACTAGGCTTAAGTTTTTAATTTCTTCGCCTTTACCGCGCGTCCAGCCTTTTGCTTGCCAACCTTTAGCCCACTTGGTAATACAATCAATAGAGTATTTTGAGTCTGATAAAATACAGATACTTTGTTCACTATCTTTTTTAATAAAGTGCTCAGCAAGCTGAAAAGAAGAAAGTAAGCCGTTCAACTCAGCGGTATTATTGGTGCCATTTGCTTGATACAAGCCGTAATATAAAGACGTCACCTTACCTGATTCATAAACCGCAATACCTGTTCCCGATTTGCCAGGATTCGGCGAGCAAGCACCATCGCAATAGATTTCAACATCACTTGGACCATTAGGGCTGATTTTTGTCGCACTGGCAGAACTACTCTTAGCGGTACTTCTTCCTTTAGAGTGTGGAGTTGTGCCTGAACTGCCTTTTTTCAAAGAGCGCTTCATTAATGCTTTGGTATAGGTAGAGGCAAATGCTTCTTCAGCAGCAGTTTTTGATTCAAAACCCATGTATTGCGCATCTGAGCGACCAGCAGTATGTTTTTGTACTTCAGGCCAAGTAGTGAATATGCCGGTTTTTGCGCCTTTCCAGACAACGTAGAATTTTTTACTCATAGGTATTAACTAACTTCTTTCTAACAAATACTATTTAATGATTAGCATTATCATCAATAAGCCCAGGCTTAGCCAGAAAAAAATGCCCATATCAGCAATGTGATATGGGCATTATGTAAATACTTATGTTATTTGTTGATATTTTATTGAAAGCTAGAAAAAGCCTAGCGGGTTTACATCATAACTCACTAACAAATTCTTAGTTTGTTGGTACTGCTCTAGTGCCATTTTATGGGTTTCACGGCCAACTCCCGACTTTTTATAGCCACCAAAGGCAGCATGCGCAGGGTACATGTGGTAGCAGTTAGTCCACACTCGACCCGCTTCAATTTTTCTCCCCATACGGTAAGCACGGTTCATATCACGTGACCAAACACCGGCCCCTAAACCAAATTCAGAGCTATTTGCTAATTCGAGTGCTTCGGCTTCATCTTTAAATGTGGTTAATGAAATAACGGGTCCAAAAATTTCTTCTTGGAATACACGCATATCATTAGTACCTTTTAGTAAGGTAGGTTGAATATAAAAGCCACTGTTTAACTCATCCGTCAGTTGTTCAACATTACCGCCCATCAATACTTCTGCACCTTCATTTTTTCCAATTTGGATATAACTGAGGATTTTATCAAATTGCTGTTTTGAAGCTTGCGCGCCAACCATGGTTGTAGTATCCAATGGATTTCCGCGAGTAATCGCTTTGGTACGTTCGATAACTTTTTCGACAAACTTATCGTATATATCTTCTTGTACAAATAAACGTGATGGACAGGTACAAACTTCGCCTTGGTTAAAGTAAGCAAGCACAGCACCTTCAATACATTTACTTAAATATTCATCTTCATGATCAAGTACATCTTCAAAGAAAATATTTGGCGACTTACCGCCTAACTCTACTGTAGATGGAATGATGTTTTTTGCGGCGGCTTGCATTATTTTTTCGCCAACAGGTGTTGAACCGGTAAAGGCAATTTTTGCAATACGGGTACTGGTCGCCAATGCTTCGCCCGCTTCCGCGCCAAAACCATTGACAACATTAAGTACACCTGCAGGTAATATATCTTCTATTAATTCCATTAATACTAAAATTGAAGCTGGGGTTTGTTCAGCGGGTTTAAGTACAATGCAATTACCTGCCGCTAATGCAGGCGCTAGTTTCCATGCGGCCATTAGTATTGGAAAATTCCAAGGAATGATTTGACCAACAACACCTAAAGGCTCATGAAAATGATAAGAAACGGTTTTCTCATCAAGCTCGCCTAGAGAGCCTTCTTGTGATCGCAAGCAACCAGCAAAATAACGAAAGTGGTCTACCGCTAATGGAATATCGGCAGCTAATGTTTCACGGACCGCTTTACCATTATCCCAAGTTTCTGCTACCGCAAGTAGCTCGAGGTTTTGCTCAATACGATCGGCAATTTTTAATAATGTATTAGAGCGTTCAGTCACTGAAGTTGTTCCCCAAGCATCTTTGGCTTGGTGAGCTGCATCAAGTGCTAATTCAATATCAAGGTGATCAGATTGAGGAATTTGACAGAAAGCTTGTCCGTTGACCGGGCTAATATTGTCAAAATACTTACCATTTTGTGGTTCAACCCATTGACCACCAATAAAGTTTTGGTAGCGTGTTTTAAAGTTTACTACTGCGTTTTCTGAGCCGGGTGTTGCATAAATCATAATCATTCCTCTGATGCTGTTCGCTTATTAAGCAATTAATTTGCTTTTATATGCGGTTATTATTGTTATATTTTGTAGTTGTAATATGACGGCGAGTTATTTACCTTAGTCAATTAGCTTTGATTTAACTGTGCTGTAAATTCAAAAAACTTGCCTATTAGTTCAAATTAACGGATTAACTTTATGATCACTCAAGCAATAGATAATGTCAGGCAGACTCCAAAAGTGTTGGTTGAAAATAAATTAACCTTTGCAGGGCCTGAGTCTGAATTAAGTATTTATGATACTTACCAGCAAGCTGAACGGGTGCAGTTAAAATCTGATCAGCTACTCTTTTGCGCTATGGTGACAGGTAAGAAGGTGATGCACAGTACGGCGGATAACTTTCATGGAGAGTTTCTGCCTCATGAATCATTTATTATGGCGCCAGATAGCACGGTAGAAATAGACTTTCCGATTGCTCAAATTGGCGATCCAACAACTTGTTTAGCAATAGAGATTTCAAGTGATAGGGTGCAACAAGTTAGCGCAATGCTAAATCAGCAACAGCCACTGAATAAGGCATTTGGTCATTGGCAGTATGATAATAAGTTAGTGCACACTCATCATAATAGTGAAACACAAAATGTGCTAAATCGTATTGTGCAAATTTATGCAGAAAACCACCCTGATAGAAGTGCTATGGTTGCCTTAGCCGTTTCAGAGTTAACTATTCGATTATTACACCAGCAAACACGTGAGTTTATTTTAGCCTTTTCAAATAAAGAGCCGGATCATAATGGCTTAAATGCCGCGATTAATTATATAGAATTACACTTACACGAAAGCCTAAATATTGATGAGCTAGCGCGTATTGCCTGTATGAGTCGCACTAAGTTTTTTCATGAGTTTAAGCAGCATTTAGGCTGCAGTCCAATAGCTTATCAATCACAAACCCGCCTAAAACATGCAGCGATGTTATTGAAAAAAGGCCAGCAGGTAACACAAGTGTGCTTTACCTTAGGCTTTACCAATACCAGTCATTTTAGTCGTTGCTTTAAGAAGTTTTATGGCTTAAGTCCAAGACAATATAAAGCGCGTCATTTGCCTCATTGCCATCACAATAGTTTGAATAACCATTTAAATAGTTAGTTTGGCTAGCCACGTTCACTAAAAGCTTGTTAAAATTGCCGGCATTATTTATTAGTTCGTTAGGATATTCATGGCTATTAACTGGTTTCCAGGCCACATGCACAAAGCACAAAAAGAAATTAAAGAAATATTACCGCAAATTGATGTGGTGATTGAAGTGTGTGATGCGCGTTTACCATTCAGCAGTGAAAACCCGATGATCACAGAGATCAGAGGTGATAAGCCACTAATAAAAATCCTTAATAAAAGTGACTTAGCCGATGCCGCTACCACTAAAATTTGGTTAGATTATTTAGAGTCACAGCACAATGTAAAAGCCATTGCGCTAACAACTGATAACCCGTCAATTGCCAAAACTATTCCACAGTTGATTCGTAAACTTGTTCCCAATAAAGATGAAGAAGGCAAACAGCTTAATGCCGTCATTATGGGGATTCCCAATGTCGGTAAATCAACACTGATAAATACCTTAGTAGGTAAAGCAAAAGCAAAAGTAGGCAATGAGCCTGCAGTGACTAAAGGACAACAACGTATTCGCCTTGAAGAAGGACTATACCTGTTTGATACGCCGGGTATGTTATGGCCGAAAATTGCTAATGAAAATTCAGGTTACCGTTTAGCGGTGTCAGGCGCAGTTAAAGATACCGCCTTTGATCATGATGATATTGCTTATTTTGCCGCAGATTACTTGCTTAAAGCATACCCTAAGCGTGTCATGGAGCGCTATAAGCTTGAAGAGTTACCAGAACACGAAGAAGATTTAATTGAAGCCATTGGTAGAAAACGCGGCTGTGTAAAAAGTGGTGGTCGGGTTGATTTGCATAAAGCATCGGTTATTTTAATTAATGAAATTCGTGATAAAACCTTAGGTACGTTATCTTGGGAGTTACCTGAGATGATCGCAGAAGAAAATAAACACTTTGCTGAACTTGAAGAAAAGCGAATTGCAGCAAGAGAAGCTAAAAAAGCTGCCCGTGGTCGTGGTCGTAAAAATAAAAGATAATAAGGATTAATAATGAGCGAAGATAGCAAGCAAAACATAAGCGAAGTTACTAGCGAACAGCCAGCTTTTACCTTACATCCACAGTTAGTAAAAGATAGCATTGAGTTAGCAGAGCTACCGCTATGTAAATTACTGTTAGCCAACGACAGTGCTTACCCTTGGTTTATTTTAGTGCCAAAGGTTGCCGATATCACTGAAATTTATCAATTGGATTGGCAGCAACAGCAACAATTACTCAATGAGTCGAGTTTATTGAGTGAATTATTAATGCAGGCTTTTGCTGGCGATAAAATGAATGTTGCCGCATTAGGTAATGTTGTTGAGCAATTACATGTTCACCATGTAGTTCGTTTTAAAACTGATAGCCAGTGGCCTAAACCTATTTGGGGGCAGCAAGCAGCAAGCCCATATTCAGCTGAAGCTTTAGCTGAATTAAAAGAAAAGCTATTACCTCAATTAGCGGTTATTTTTTCTGAAAAGTAATAACTAAAAATAACTAAAAATAAATCATAAAAAAGCCTCAATAAGTTGAAAAACTATTGAGGCTTTTTATCTTTTACGCTAGCAACTTATTAAGCGGCACTGGTAATATTGGTTACATTATTATTTTTGCTAATAGTTAACTTTTCTAACGACTGGGTTAAATCAGCAATAATATCTTCAACATTTTCTAAACCTACAGATATTCTGATCAAGCTATCACTAATACCTGCATTTTCTCTTTCTTCTGGGGTATAAGGAGAATGGGTCATAGAAGCCGGGTGCTGAATTAACGATTCAGCATCACCTAAACTTACCGCAATAGAGAAAAGCTGCATTTGGTCAATAAAGGCAGTACCACCCGCTAAGTCAGTGTTTAGTTCAAACGCAATCACGCCACCAGCCGCTTTCATTTGCTTGCCAATAAATTTATGTCCTGAATGACTCTTAAGTCCAGGGTAGTATACTGATGAAACCATCGGGTGCGCTTCTAAAAACTCAGCAACTGTTTGGGCATTACTACAATGTCTGTCCATACGAATAGGTAAGGTTTTTATACCGCGCATAATTAACCATGCGTCGTGTGGACTCATGGTGGCGCCAATGTCTTTTAAGGTGGTCATTTTGATTTCATTAATCATCTCGAAACTACCACAAACAATACCCGCAACCACATCACCATGACCATTTAAATACTTGGTCGCACTGTGAATAACAATATCCGCACCAAACTTAGCCGGTTGCTGTAAAACAGGGGTTAAGAAAGTATTATCAACCACTGAGAGTAAATTATTATCTTTGGCGATAGCGCAGATTTTTTCAAGATCTAACACGACAAGGTTAGGGTTAATAGGTGTTTCTAAAAAGACTAATTTAGTATTTTCTTGAATGGCTGCTTTAATATTTTCCGGCTCGGTCATATCAACAAAAGTTACATCAATATTAAACTTTTTGAACATGTGGCTCATCAAGGCAAATGAACAACCGTATACAGCTTTAGAAGAGATCATGTGATCGCCGGCTTGTAAATTAGTCATTAACGCTGCAGAAACTGCTGCCATACCGGTAGCAGTTGCTGCGGCATCATCCATACACTCCATTGCGGCAACACGTTGCTCTAACTGACGCGTGGTTGGATTACCCAAGCGTGTGTAAATATAGCCTTCACTTTCTCCCGCGAAACGCTCGCCACCTTGTTGGGCATTATCAAAGATAAAAGTTGAGGTTTGATATAAAGGCGTGGCGAGTGAACCAAATTGTTTGTCATCTATTCTACCGGCATGGATAGCGTTGGTTTCAATGTTCTTCGAATTAAATTTGCTCATAACGGGTTCCAAAGTTGGGAAATTATAATTATTAATTGGCTATTGTTGCGTTTATTCTCTAGTGTTTGTTGCAATTATGTTGCCAATTAATAAAACCCATTAAAATCAAATGGTTGCCGCATTATAAATGAGATGTTTATAAACTGCTGTAATAATTGTATTACAGCGCAAGTAAAGGAAAAGTTTTTCACTTACTTGTCAGTTGTGCAATTAGCCGCTTTTTAGTCTTTTAAGTCAGCTAACTAGCTAAATTACTGCCTGTATTTGTTTTACTCTTATGTTTTTTGTTTAAAATGATAGCTGTACTAATTTTATTACTGTGTAATAATTGTAGTACAGTTGTCATTTTTGAATAATTAACTATGCGCATAGTCATTGAATCTAACGATCGAATTGGTATCTCTCAGGAGATACTCGCGATATTTGCTAAGCAAACTTGGAACTTAAAAGCCGTAGAAATTATCAGTTGCTTCACTTATGTTCACGTGGAATATGAAGAGCTTAGTTTAAAACACATTAAGTATTGTTTAGATGTAGTGGCGGGTGTGCGAAGTGTTAAGCAGATAGATTTACTCCCGAGTGAGCAACGTGAAAATCATCTACAAGCATTGCTCGATAAAATACCTGAGCCTATTATCGATCTTGATAGTAACGGTATTATTCTTGCGATGAATCAAGCAAGTCTGCAACTTATGCCATCAGAAGATCATGGTGAAGAAACAGCCAATGAACAGCAAGCAAACTCATCGATTTATTTAGGTCAGTCCATTGAACACTTTATTGAGAAAATTCCTAATAATATCTATAGCAGTGTCACCAGTAGTCAAGCAATTAACATTGAGGGAAAAGCTTATATTCTTGATATAAGTCCAGTTTTGTCTTCCAGAGCGGATAAAAAGCAAAGTCATGAGAAAAATCAGCTAAATGGCTCTGTGTTATTGTTTCGTTCGATGAATACTTTAGGGCGACAAATATCACTATTACAAAGTCATCAAGAGCATAGTTTTGACAGTATTATTGGTCAGTCAAAAAGTATTCGTTTGATTAAAGAGCAAGGCAAGCGTTTTGCTGATGTAGATTTACCTGTTCTTATCAACGGAGAAACGGGAACGGGTAAAGAATTAATTGCCCGTGCATTACACCAAGCAAGTGCCAGAGCAAAAGCACCATTCTTAGCGGTTAACTGCTCTGCGTTACCAGAGCAGTTGCTAGAAAGTGAGTTATTTGGCTATGCCAGCGGCGCTTTCACAGGCGCGCAAAAGGGCGGTAAACCAGGGCTGATAGAATTAGCGGAAGGCGGCTGTTTGTTTCTCGATGAAATTGCTGAAATGTCACCGTACTTGCAAGCTAAGTTGCTAAGGTTTTTACAAGACTTAACTTATCGGCGAGTAGGTGGCACTAAAGAGTTAACGGCCAACGTGCGAATTTTAAGTGCTAGCCATCAAAATTTAGCGAAACTGATTGCGAAAAAAACATTTAGAGAAGATCTCTATTATCGTTTAAACGTGTTAAGCCTTGAGTTACCTCCGCTTAGAGAGCGTAGTGATGATATCGAATTACTTGGACAATTTTTTATTGAAAATGCTGTTAAGCAAGTCGGTAATGCTCAAGAAGCAGGCTGTTTGCAACCAAAGCTTACTAAGCAAGCTAAAGCGTTATTAGGCAGTTATGGCTGGCCAGGTAATATTAGGCAGCTGCAAAATGTATTATTTAGTGTTGTTGCCTTAAACGACGGTGGTGATATTAGCACAATAGAGTTACAGCAAGTACTGAGTAAATTTGCCGATGAAAATCAACAAAGTTTAACGATCTCCACCGATAACATTAAAGACTGGTCAACGGCACAAGCAAATTTTGAAGCAAGTTTACTTAAGCAGCTTCATCCAATGTTTCCTACAACGCGAAGTTTAGCTCAGCGGTTAAATGTTTCACATAATAAAATAGCGATGAAGCTAAGAGAGCATGGTATTAGCTAATCATTGCTTAATGATAGATGATTTTGCTTAATTGCTGATAACAATGTCTGGCTGACATTAAATCCTTGAGATTACTTTTAAATATCGGTAGTTTTAGGCTTATACAATAGCCCTTGTAAAGTAGTAATACTAAGTGACCAATAAAAAGCTGCAACATTTCTATATCGCCCAAGAGCAATCTATCTATTTGCTTAGTCATAAAGATGCGACCAAATTAAAGCAGTGGGTTGAACTTTGTCAGCAACAATTAAAACAGCTTGGTTTTGAAAAGGTTGCGCTACTTGGAAAAGGGGCTTATGGTTTTGTGTTCTCTGCAATAAAAACTACCGTCGCCGGTGAAAGTGAACAGCCTGTTGTGTTTAAATTTTCACGGATTAACTTACCACAACATGTGCAAGATAGGTTAGCCGATGAAGCCGATATTCAAGGGCAACTTAATCACCCGCAAATACCGAAAGTCATTGATTATCAGAAAATAAAGCGCCAGTGCATTTTGCAAATGACTCGCGCACCCGGCATAGATTTAGAGCAATTATCTCATCAAGTAGGGCCACTAGCGCCTGAGCTTGTCGTTAGCATTGCGCTGCAAGTTGCAGATATATTGCTATACCTTCGAAATGCCAATAACCACAGACAGTTAAAACCGATAGTTCACGGTGACATAAAGCCCTCAAATCTTGTTTATGATAAAAACACAGGTAAAGTGCAGTTGATTGACTGGGGATCCTCGGTTAATGCGCAATTAGACTGTAACCAGCAAAGTACTAGCACCAATGTCATGGAATTGATGAGCAGTGATTTACAAAATAGTAATGCTCGCTTAGGTGATGTTTACTTTATCGGCCCAGAGCAACTTGAAGGGGGTTTATCGAGCCCACGATTTGATGAACAAGGTTTAGCTGCAACGCTATATGCCTTGGCCTCAGGACAATCATGTCGTTATGGCGTCAAAGTTATTCCGCCTAACGCTCTAGGTTTGCCAAAGCTATTAGCGCAAGTGTTAACGGGTATGCTTAGTGATGATAAAAAACTACGCAGTCAAGCAGGTGATTATTTCTTCAATAATTTAAATTATTTAAAGCAAGTTGTTCTCGCAGATAACCCTACAAATAGCGAGGTAGTCGCACAAATTCCTGTTTGGATAAAAGCGAAAGCTAAAGGGCAAACCGAGCAAATAGATACTGTTGTTTATGGCTCTCGTAAGTCTTTTTTACGGGAGCAAACAGACAGTGATAGTTTGTCAGGTATAGATGATGCGCAGCTTGATAAATATTATAAAAACTATCTTATGGGCATGGGCGATAATGAAAAGGCTTTTATTGCGGCATTAAGTCGCTTAGGGAACTTCCCGGTAGTTGGTGGCTTAGCAATACGCTGGGCTAAAGAGGGGGTTTATATTGACTCGAATCTCACCTTATTTGACCCAACGTTAAAAGCTTCATTTACCAGTGCGGTTAATAATATTATCTATTTAGCGCAAGGTATTTTTCGCGTGGGCATGTTTAAAAGTTGCTTGTTTAATGCGCGGAAAACCTTACATGTTGAACGCGTTAGCGAAAGCGAGCCGTTCATCGCGAATAAAGAGCAAGAAATTAGCTTTGAAGTCAGTGATGTTCCTGATGTTGATGATATAACGCGATTGCACTCTTATTTTGAAGATGGCAAAGACCCTGATGAATATTTACATTTACCTGATGAGCTGATGGCAGTGCTTGCCAAACTTAATCTTATTCACCACACAGGTTGTATCATTTTTGAAGTGCTGCCAAAACATTTAAAAATCCATAGCTATTTAATGCTGTTAAATCATGAAAAACAGGCTGAGTTTAAAGCTTGCTTGGCGCAACTTTTAACGCTGTTACCGACAATTAACGGCGTTGGTATTTCTGGTTTTATGAAGCTGCCCTATAAAGATACCCGTTTTTTTGAACACATTAGTAGCATGCCAGATAAATTCTATCCTAAAAACCCTAAAGTACTTTTGGGTTAAAAACCTGATCAGAACTAAGTTTTCTTTATTTCATATAGCGATATTTGATCTCCTAATCTATGTTTACTTAAGTACTCATAACAAGGTGAAAGCGATCATGAAAAAAATAAGAAAGGATTTTCTAAGCAAGCCACGAACTTTACTCTTTTTACTCTTTAGCACTACATCATTGTTAACTGCTTGTGGTGGCAGTAGCTCTGATGATCCCGTTGTTGATATTGATAAAGTAGCCCCCTCACTGACACTTTCAGGAGAGACTGAAGTTACTCTCTTGCTCAATGATACATATACAGATGCAGGGGCAAGTGCTACAGATAATATTGATGGTGCTATAGATGTGGTAACAACCGGTAGTGTTGATACCATGACTGCCGGTACTTATACCTTAACTTTTACCGCAACAGATAAAGCCGGTAATGTCACCACGCTTACTAGAACGGTTACCGTTGTTCCACCAACCTTAACAGGGACTGCTGCAGGTGGCGCAGCAATTGTAGGTACAGTAACGATTAAAGATGCATTAGGCGCGACACGTTCTGAACTCATAGAAGCCGATGGCACATATTCTGTTGATGTTACCGGGCTAACCGCACCGTTCAGACTTCGAGCAGAAGGTACCGTTGGTGGTAAAAATTATAAGCTTCATTCTTATGCAGAGGAAGCGACCTTAGACAGTACGGTAAACATAACGCCATTTACAGATTTAATTATTGCTAATGCGGCTCAACAAATTGCCGAAGACTTCTTTGATGAAGCAGCGCCAACTGCGTTAGATCCTGTTGAAATTGCGGCGCAAGAAGATGCTCTGCAAGAGAAATTACAATCTGTCTTTGATGCGCTGGGCTTAGATTCAGCTATCGATTTATTAAGTACCAGTTTTAGTGCTGATCATTCAGGATTAGATGCTGCGTTAGATATTATTAAAATCGAAACGGATCCAACAACCAATATTGCAACCATCGAAAATATTTTAGATGGCTCTACTATCGAAGATGATGTCAGTGATACCGCTGATAACGATACGGCTATTGTCGTTGACGCGGCAACAATCACTACCGCTGTCACAGATACCCAAGCAATAGCGGCACTCTTTGATGACTTCAGTACATTGTTTGTTGATGGTTTACCTAACTTTGATACCGTTGAGGTGTTTTTTGGTGAGGACTTCCTTCATCAAGACGAAGGGAAAAATCAATTTCTAACTGACATTACAACAGATCCCAGTTTAATTGGTCTTGCTTTTATTAGTCTTTCTGTTCGTGATATCGACTCTACAGCGGGTACTGCCATGGTGGACTTTAGCGTTAAATTTAACGGTATCGTTGAAGCCGGTGGTGAGAGCTGGCATGTGAAAAAAGACGATGTCAATGGTTGGCAATTACTTGGTAATCAGCAATTTTTTGAAGCTGATACCTTAACATTCCATTGTAATGACTGGGATGGAACCGATCCTACGCCAAGTGGTTGTGGTTTAAATGTGTCTTTTTATGACAATGACTTTAGCAATAATGGCACTAATGATGCGCCACTTGCATCCGCTACAATGACTATCACTGGCGCCGATGGCACAGTAAAAGATATTGTCTACTTAGGAAACCCTACGGATATTGGCCCAGGAGAGCTGCAAGTTTACAACCAAACTGACGGTGCTTATCAGTGGGATTATGCTGCGTTTGGTTCGACAGAAGGTGAAGTTGACCCAAGCATTTTTGCTGTAGGCGATGTTATTAAATATGATCTGTATACCGAAGAGCTAGATCTTACTAGTGCAACAATGCCAGCTGTTACCGGTGATCCTCTGTTTAGTTTTGAACAGACTTTACAGTTCTTGCCTGAAACTGAAGGAAGATTCCCTGCCTTAACAGCAGAAGCGCTAACAGCATTTGAAAACTTTGACCTTGAAAGTGACTTAGATATTTCTTGGACTTTACAAGAGGGTACAGTGACTGACTCAGTGTGGGTAGAAATAAGTGATACTCAAGGTAACTACTTCTCTGTCGAAGATGAAGCACTTGCAAGAGATGCAACTACAGCGACGATTGATGCTGCTATGTTCGCTGAGGAGCTTAGAGATAATCTAGATTTTGACACAAGTGAATTTAACGTGTTAATTAGAATTTATTCCATTGTGCCAGAAACAGGGCAATTTCACTCTACGGATTATCGTGAAACTTTCGTTGAAACTTCAACAGGCGGTGGCGACGGTACCGGTACCGTCAGTTTAACTTGTGATACTGAGTCACCATGGGATGATACCACTGATAAACCAACGGTATTTTACTCTATCAACGATTTTGAAGCTGTGGTTGCAGATTGTGAAAGCTCAACAAATCTACCTAACTTTACCAAAGCTGAATTAGCTAATGTTACTTGGTATGTAGAAGATGAACGTATTGTCTTTGACGCAACCGGTAGTAGTTTTGTGCTGACCAGTTATGGTGATGATAATACCTTAGGCACAAATGATGATGAAACTTATTACGGCGTAGTTTCTGATTATGCTACTAATGTGATTGAGTTTGCCTTCTCAGCAACACAAGGTGGCGCAATTCTTGGTCGTGACTTGATCAGGATAAAAACAGAGGAGTCTTTTGAAAATAAAGGCGTCTATACTGCAATTACTTTATGGGAAGATTACGAGTGGACTGAGTCTGACGGTGACAATAGTGATAAAGCCCATAAAGGGGGTGAACTATTTAGAGGAGCCTATTCTGTTGATGCGGACTTTAACTGGGATGCTTGGTATAGCCAATAAGAGGTAGTTTTTAGCTATTTTAATATAAAAGCCAGTGACGAACTGGCTTTTTTTTATCTGATTTTTATTACCTTGTTTTATAATCTCTGGTATTGATTTTATTGGAGTTAATAGGCACCGAACCTCAATTAATGTTGCTAAATTTTCTGCTTTTAAGAAATATCACGATAAATTCCTTCATTTTTACAAAATGGTAGCGTGTCATTTAAATCTCTGCCAAAAAAACTCAGATACTTGTGTAATACCTCATCAGTCGATTTTCCCCACCTTATTGTTATGTATTCAATAGAATAAGTTTTTGTTTACCTTATCTATTTTTCTATCTATATGATTATAATTAACATTTTAGTTACAAGGTAGCCTTGAATCAATAAAATTTGCGATAGATATACTGTATACATTTTGTTATCTTAATAATCATTATGTTGTCCAATTGTACTATTTGAATGACTAGCAGCTTAATTAAAGGGAGCTTATAAGCGCATAACTATTAACAAAACCAATAACTGATCTCTTCAAGTTATTGATATGAGCAAGGTACTTCATGAATATAAAAAACTCTGTTACCAGCAAGTTGGTTCTCTCGACTTCCCTTGGTATTTTTATTGTATTACTCCTAACCGCAATATTTACTGTGCGCTTTGTTAGCGACCAAACTAGTGCCCAACTCAGTCGCGATATTGATGGTTCTTTAAAATTAAATGCTGCAGGCATAGAAAGTTACTTTTCAGATCATATGACCTTAGCAGATACCATCTTTAGGAATACCGCCCTTATTGCTTGGTTTGAGCAACATAAGGACAAAGGGAAGAACCTTGATAGTGCTAGCTTTTCTGAAGTTAAAGCGGTTTTACAGCGAGAAGTGGACTTAAGAGATGATATAACATCAGTGTTTTTTGGCTCAGCTTTCACTGGTGAGTACTTTGATCAAGATGGCGTGTCACAACTTGCAGGCTACAACGTACTAGAGCGCCCTTGGTGGAACGAAGTGAAAGATAGTCAAAAGTGGAATGTGAGCCGTGTTATTTTTGAGCCTAAATATAATACCTTTTACCTGTCATTAAACTTTCCTATCAATAACTTTAATAATGACTTTATTGGTGTTGGTGGCTCAGATGTTTACCTACATGCAGTTGACTCGATAGTCTCAAAAATAAAACATCAGGGACAAGGGCAAGCTTTCTTAATCGATAATAATAACGATATGATTGTTTTTCCTGATGAAAAGTTAGCTCATGTTGATGTTGAAAAAAGAGAAACAACCAACATAAAGCTAGATGAACTTGATAAACAAAGCGATCATGATGGTTTTAGTGCTTTAGCACAACAAATAAGCACTAAGGATACTGGCAGCTCTAGAGTAACTTGGCAAGGTAAGCAATATTATGTGCAATTTATGCCGGTAGTTTTACCAAAACTACAACTCTCTTGGAAACTTGCCATCATGGTGCCGGTATCCTTTATTGATGAACCGGTGAATCAAGCCATTTCTTATTCTGCTTTAATTATTTTAGGCATTTTATTGGTTACATTAATCATTTTATATGTAACAACTTCGAAATTATTGCGTCCTTTATATCAAGTTAAACTGGCTTTGGTTGAAATTGCTGGCGGGGCAGGTGACCTATCTCAACGCATACCTGTTAAAAGCCAAGATGAAATAGGGCAGTTGTCGGTTGCGTTTAATGAATTTGTAAGTCAAATTCAAAATATTGTTAGCGAAGTGCAAGTAACCAGTGACTCGTTAAAGAAAACAACAGCACAGGTTGCCAATGTGAGTGAGATCACGGTAGATAAAACAAGCTCATCTCAGCAGGAAGTTCACCGTGCTACTGATACGGTATCTCAAATGGCAGAAACAGCACATGTCATTAAAGAGCAAATATTAAGTGCATCTGCGTCAGCCTTAACCGCCAGTGAAACCTCGCAAAAAGGCCAAGGTGTGCTTGGTAATGCCATGAAAGGCTTAAGTCAGTTGAATAATAATTTTGATACTGCGGTACATACCATCGAGGAGCTGCGTATAAGCAGTCATTCAATAGGTGAAGTGATGGATGTTATTCGTAATATTGCTGAACAAACGAATCTATTAGCATTAAATGCGGCTATTGAGTCAGCCAGAGCGGGGGAGCATGGTCGAGGTTTTGCTGTAGTTGCTGATGAAGTTCGTCAATTAGCAAAACGAACACAAGAGTCGACACAAAGTATTCAAGATAATATTACTGACTTACAAGAGAAAGCGAAAGCCGCTGAAGATAGTATGCAACTGACACGTGGTCAAGTGAATCAGTACATGGATGATACACATGTCGTGCATGAACAATTAACTGAAATTACCAACGTGGTTAATGAAAACCAGCATAATATGAAAGAGATAGTGGGAATTACCCAAGAGCAAGACCATGTTTCACAGACCATTAAAAATGTGATGAAACATGTTGATGATATTGGCGATGAAACCAATTCTGAAGCGCAACGTTTGATGGTTATTTGTGGTGAGCTTGAGCAGAAAACAAACCGATTGCAAGAGCTGGTCGAGCGTTTCAAAATTTAGTTCTATTGATAGTAATGCTAAGAAATTAGCTTGTTAAATGCAAAAAGCCAGTATCTCTACTGGCTTTTTTTATGAGTTACACAGCTAACAGAGTTTAGTCAGCGGTAGGATTGAAGTTCTTAACTTCTTCACCCGATGCTTGTTTGTCAGCATGGTAGCTAGAACGAACAAGGGGACCACAGGCAGCATGTACAAAGCCCATTTTTTCTGCTTCACGTTCAAACATAGCAAATTCATCAGGGTGAACATAACGCTCAACTGCTAAATGATCTTTACTTGGTTGTAAGTACTGACCGATAGTAAGCATAGTTACCCCATGATCACGTAAGTCTTGCATCACCTGCAGAATTTCTTCGTTGGTTTCCCCTAAACCTACCATTAAGCCTGATTTAGTTGGCACATTAGGGTTAGCTTCACCAAAATTCTTCAGTAAGTCTAACGACCATTGGTAGTTAGCAGCAGGGCGAACCTTGGTGTAAAGGCGTGGTGCGGTTTCCATATTATGGTTGAAAACATGCGGCGGGTGCTGATTTAGGATCTCTAATGCTCTATCCATGCGTCCGCGAAAATCAGGTACTAAAATTTCAACTTTGGTATTAGGTGCTTGCTCGCTAATTTCTTTTACACAGTCAGCAAATTGCTGAGCACCGCCATCTCGTAAGTCATCTCTATCTACCGAGGTAATAACGACGTATTTAAGCCCCATGTCTTTTAAACTAATCGCTAGTTTTTTCGGCTCTTCAGTATTTGGCGCTAAAGGACGGCCATGGCCAACATCACAAAATGGACAACGACGTGTACAAATATCACCTAAGATCATAAAGGTGGCTGTACCGTGGTTAAAACATTCAGAAAGGTTTGGACAAGAGGCTTCCTCACAAACTGAATGTAAGTTATTTTTGCGTAAATTCGCTTTAATGTTATCAATGCGCTCACTTGAGCGTGGTAGCTTGATGCGTAACCAACTAGGCTTGCGTAACATTTCTGACTTTGTTGAGCTAACAACCTTAATTGGTATGTGCGCTAGTTTATCGGCATCGCGAAATTTTTCACCAGCAGCACGGTTGGCTGTTTTGGCTTCTGCAGTCTTAATTTCTGAAGTTAAGTCACTACTCATGATGTGCGTCTATCTCGTTTGGTAACCCGCTTTGATAACTCACGTCAGTAGCATCAAGTAAGGTTATTAAATGTTTTACTAACGCGGTACTTGCGCTAGCGGTATCTTGTGGGCCTTTTAAATCGGCAGTTTGTACCATCTCTAAACCTGCATACCCGCAAGGGTTTATGCGAAGAAACGGTGATAAATCCATATTGACATTGATGGCTAAACCATGAAAAGAACAGCCTTTGCGAACCCGTAATCCTAATGAAGCGACTTTCTTTTCATCGACATAAACACCCGGTGCATCGGCTTTGGCATAAGCGGTAATATTATAGTCAGCTAATGCTGCCACAATACTGTTCTCAATCAAGGTTACTAATTGTCTGACGCCAATTTTTTTACGGCGTAAGTTAATCATAAAGTAAATAACTTGTTGGCCTGGACCGTGATATGTTACTTGGCCGCCACGGTCAACCTTGACTACTTCAATATCGCCGGGCACCAATAAATGCTCAGCTTTACCTGCTTGTCCTTGTGTAAAAACAGCAGGGTGCTCAACAAGCCACAGCTCATCGGCTATGGTTTCATCGCGGTTATCAGTGAAGCGCTTCATGGCGTGCCAAACTTGGCTGTAATCCATAGTATTAAGCTGTCTGATAACTAATGAATCAGCAAGAGATGGGCTCTCTTTTACATCAGTTGGAGTTAATGCCACTTGGCTAACCTCGTAAATTTAGCGTTATTTTCTAATTACTGTTGGCTAGCGTTATAAAACGTAACGTACTTGCTCAATGGCGGTAAGCGTTTTATAGATAGTTTCAATGTGCTCTTTACTGGTAACTGTTACGGCAATTGACACTGAATGGTAATTGCCTTTTGAGCTTGGTTTTATTTTAGGAGCGTAATCTCCTGGAGTGTGCTTTTGTAATTCAGCAATAATAAGATCAGGTAATTCATCACAGGCAATGCCCATAACTTTAAAATTTAATACAGTTGGAAATTCTAATAATTCGTCAAACTTGGTTTTCATCTTTATTTACTTCTCTATTCGAGCGAGATTGAGTCTTAATGAGGCTATTTTATCATTAAAAGCTAGACGCTGATATTAATTTGTTACTCAGCGGTTACCAAAAACAAAAAAGCCTCAATAAAGAGGCTTTTAGATAATCAAGCTATTCAATTTTTAGTTGGCAAATTGCAACTTAACATAATCAACTAACTGGCTGAACATACTGCCTTCATTAACTTCTTCTAAAGTCACTAAAGGATATTGAGCAATATCTTTATCATCAAGTTGTAAGAATAAAGTGCCTACAACAGTACCTTTTGCTAATGGCGCAGTCAGTTGTTGGTTCAATTCAAAGTTAGCTTTTAAGTTTTTACGTTGACCACGAGGAATCGTGATTGGTGTATCTGAAATAATACCTAAATCAACATTCTCTCTATCACCCATCCAAACACGATTAGCGATAAACTTTTCACCGGCTTTGTAAGGCGTGATAGTTTCAAAAAAGCGGAAACCGTAGTTTAATAATTTTTTACTTTCAACTTTACGTGCTCTTTCGCTTGCTGTCCCCATAACTACGGTAACTAATCGCATATCACCTTTGGTAGCAGAGGTTACCAAGCTATAGCCAGCATTAGAAGTATGGCCAGTTTTCATACCGTCAACATTTAAGCTTTTATCCCATAATAAGCCATTACGGTTGTACTGTTTGATGTTGTTATAGGTAAATGATTTTTGCTTGTAAATGGCGTACTCTTCAGGCACATCACGAATGAGAGCAATGGCAAGTGTTGCCATATCACGTGGCGTGGTCATATGTGAGTCGCTGTCTAAGCCGTGACTGTTTTCAAAGAAACTGCTGGACATGCCTAGCTGCTCAGCGTGGGCATTCATTAAATCGGCAAATGCACTTTCGCTCCCAGCGATATGCTCTGCCATAGCTACACAGGCATCATTACCTGAAGCAACGATAATCCCCTGGTTTAATAAGCTTACGGGTACTTCAGTACCTACTTCAATAAACATTTTTGATGAGTCAGGGAATTTCTTAGCCCAAGCGTTTTCGCTGATCATCACTTTATCGGTATTTTTGATGTTGCCACTAACCAGCTCTTTACCAATGATATAACTAGTCATTATCTTGGTTAAGCTAGCTGGTGCTAATTGTGTATCGGCATTTTCTTCTGCAATGATTTTACCCGTAGTGTAATCAATTAAGATAAAGCCTTTAGCATTAATTTGTGGGGCATCAGGAATGATACTGATAGCTTGAGCTGTAGGGGCAAGTGCTATGGTGGCGCTAAATATGGCGCTACTAAGAAGAGTAAATAATTTATTGTTGGTAAACTTACCAGAAAGTCGGGCTTTTTTAGTCATATTTTTAGTCGTGTGTGAAAAGTGAAGGAAATCAACTGGACGAAAGTATACCATTTCTAAAAAGCTTGGCTATGGGCAAAAAACAGATTTTGTCAATAATTGCACAGAAACATTATTTTTATTGTAACAACATTTTAGCACGGTTCGCTCAACCGTCATTTAGGCTCTTAGTTTATCCTTTATCCTTTACCTTTGGTCCGAAGGTGAGCTAATTGAGTGAGTTTCGTTTTTATGGCGCCGCTTTTGGGTAAGCATTTGGATAACCATTATTTTTTAGTGCTAATAACAGTGCATTTAGCGTTGCAAGATCGCTAATGGGCCCTATTTGAATTCGATATATACCTTGTTGCTCGGGAAAGCTTGTTTGCTGCTTGTATTGTGCGGCTAATTTTTTCGCGGTTGTCACTGCTAAGTCTTTTTTGCTGGTAGCAAAAACTTGAATGTACGGGGTAGCAATCCCCATAGATTTAATGGCATTTTTGTTGTTATTTGTAGTGGGATTTTTAACAGCTGTATGTGCTAAATCTGAAGCAACTTTAGTCGTTTTAGTCGCTTTGGCTGTTGGTACAATAACTTTACCGGTTTTTTCATCAAAGTTTGTAATCGCAACTATTTTCACCTGAGCTGTACCTGTTTTTAACATATCAAGCTTGTAAGCTGCGCTGTAAGATAAGTCAATAATTCTAGATTCGTGAAATGGGCCTCTGTCATTAACGCGAACAATAACCGATTTATCATTGTTGACATTGGTTACTTTTAAATAGGTCGGTAACGGTAAGTTTTTATGAGCAGCACTCATGGCGTACATGTCATAAATCTCACCGTTTGAGGTAAGGTGACCATGAAACTTTTTTCCGTACCAAGAAGCAATGCCTGTTTGTTCAAAGTTATGAGCGGTTGATAAAACTTTGTATGGTTTGCCAAAGACTTGATAGTCTTTATTGCCACCTCGAGAGTATGGTTCTGCACGCGGCGTTGCATCCTTTAACTCTGCGCTAGAGGGCAGGCGAGTTGGTGTACTGTCATGCTTTTGTTGATAGCGACCTGTGCTACAACCTGCTAGAAAAGTTAACAATAAAAGGTAAGTAAAAGGTTTTGTGCAAAAATGAGTAAGGGTAATATTCTTTAAAAGCAAGGCGCAAAATCCTAAATTATTGATTACACATGAAAACGTCTGTGAGTACTAATGGCCATTAATATGCCAAATCCTAACATCAATGTCACCATTGAAGTACCGCCATAGCTCACTAGAGGTAAAGGTACACCAACAACGGGTAATAACCCTGATACCATGCCTATATTGACAAATACATAGACAAAGAAAGTCAATGTAAGACTGCCTGCGAGTAGTTTGGTAAATGCATGCTGAGCATTTACCGCAATCCATAAACCGCGCATCACCACAAATAAATACACTGCAAGGAGTGCGGCAACACCTATTAAGCCAAACTCTTCACTAAAGACTGAAAAAATAAAGTCCGTATGGCGCTCAGGTAAAAATTCAAGCTGAGATTGTGTACCTTGCAGCCACCCTTTACCATTAATACCACCAGAGCCTATGGCTATTTTAGATTGAATAATATGGTAACCCGAGCCAAGTGGATCTTGCTCAGGGTTTAAGAAAGTCATTACCCGTTGCTTTTGATAAGGTTTCATCAAAAACATCCATAAAATAGGTACAAACGCAGAAGCTAAGCCAACGCATACCATGATCAAGCGCCAACTTGCGCCTGCGAGAAATATGACGAAGATACCTGAGCTTGCTATTAACAAAGAAGTCCCTAAGTCGGGTTGCTTTGCGATAAGTAGAGTAGGCAGCAATACTAGAATAAAGGCGAGTACCACGGTTGATATTTTTACCGGCAAGTTTTCCTGACTAACAAACCAAGCAATCATAATTGGCACAATCAACTTCATAATTTCTGAAGGTTGGAATTTAATAAAGCCTAGGTCAAGCCAGCGTTGTGCGCCTTTACCTACATGGCCAAAGAGTAAAACACTCACCAGCATTAATAAGCCTAAGATAAAAACCGGCACCGCCCATTTTCGATAAGCCAACGGTGGTATTTGTGCCACAATGAACATGCCTAATAGTGCAACACCGATACTTCTTGCTTTACGAATAACTACACCGGTTTCTTGGCCACCGGCGCTGTAAACTAAAAATAATCCTAAAGCTAATAACGTTAGAATGCCTAGTAAAAGTGGTATATCTAAATGAAGTCGTTGCCAGAGGGTACGAACCTTTTGTTGATCTTGTCCGGTACTGCGCATTACTCAGCCTCTCTTGCTTGGTGGGTGCTAGCTGAATTAGGCTGCTTAATAAATCTGTGTCGATGACTGGTGATAACTCTATCACCGAAGTATTGATCCATAATTTGTCTTGCAACAGGGGCCGCATTGGTACCACCACCACCTTTTTCGACATTTTCTATGGCAACGGCAACGACAATTTCTGGTTTTTCAAAGGGCGCAAAAGCAATGAACATAGCGTTATCACGTTTATTTTCACTGGTGGTTTTAGCGTCATATTTTTCACCCTGTTTTCGTCTGGCTACTTGTGCAGAGCCTGTTTTGCCCGACGCATCATACTTAGCGCCTTTAAATGCAGCATGAGCTGTGGCACCAACAGTTTGAACTGTGCTATGCATGGCATCAAGTACGACATTCCAATGCTCATCATTTTTTAACTTAAGCGGTGCTTGTGGCTCATAAACTGTTGGCGTAATCTGATGATAAGCGTTACCACTACTTTCGATGATTAACTCACTGTTGGCTTTTAATAAATGCGGTATTTTACGCTCACCACGGTTTACCAAAGTCGTTAATGCTTGAGTTAATTGTAATGGGGTTACTGTCCAATAGCTTTGGCCAATGCCGACAGAAAGTGTTTCTCCGGTGTACCAAGATTTATTATAACGAGCGCGCTTCCAAGCAACGCTAGGCATAATACCTTTGCTTTCTTCATGAATATCTAGGCCTGTTCTTTCGCCAAAGCCAAATCGTTCCATCATAGTACTAATTTTAGTGATGCCTAATTTAAAGGCCAGATCGTAAAAGTAGATGTTACATGACTGTTCAATTGCCTTGCGTAAATTTACTTTTCCATGCCCCCAAGGTAGCCAATCGCGATATTTGTTTGGTAAGCCTTTTAGTTGATACCAACCGGGATCATTAACAATAGTCGTAGGTGTAATTATGTTTTCTTCTAACCCGGTTAAAGCAAGAAATGGTTTTACCGTCGATGCCGGCGGGTAACCTTGTACACTGCGGTTGATAAGCGGTAAATCTTTCGATTCTAGTAATTTTTTATAGTTTTTACTGCTGATGCCATGAACAAATAAATTACCATCGTAGCTAGGGTTTGAATACATTGCCAATATGCCGCCAGTACGTGGGTCCATGGCGACAATTGCCCCCCGTTTTCCTGATAATGCGCGCTTTGCAATCATTTGTAATTCAATATCAAGCGTTAGCGTTAGGTCTTTACCTGGCAGAGGAGGGGTATAGTTAAGCGTACGTATCACCCGTCCTTGGTTATTGATCTCTACTTCTTGGTGACCAATGCTGCCATGTAACATATCTTCATAATATCGTTCGATACCTAAGCGGCCGATACCATAGGTAGCAGCATAATTTTCTGATTTACCTTCTTGTTCTAATTTATTAGCATCTTTACGGTTAATACGTGCAACATAGCCTAAATTATGTGTAGTCAAGTCAGAAAAAGGGTAGTAACGTTTCAATCGTGCATTAACAAATATTCCAGGGAACTTATGTTGATTGACCGAAAATAAAGCCACTTGTTGATCGCTTAAGCGAGTGTGTAACTCTACTGGTTTGAAGCGGCGCTTTCGTTTCATTCGCTTAAAGAACTTACTTTGACGCTCTTTGCTAATATTTAGTAATTGACTGACTTGAGCAACACTTTCTTCAATATCATCAACATCTTCAGCAATCACTTCTAGACTGTAAACGGGCTTATTATCGGCGAGTAATACACCGTTACGATCGTAAATAAGACCGCGATTAGGTGCCACGGGGAGTAATTTAATACGGTTGGAGTTAGAGCGTGTTTGGTATTTTTCGAAAGACTCAACTTGTAAGGTAAAGACATTACCTAGCAGGATAAGTAATACCAGCACTACAATACAAAAAGCAATAAACGTGCGGCGAGCAAATAAGTTTGCTTCCGCACTATGGTTTCTTATCGCAACACGACGAGTCACTAGCTGACTCTAGCTAAGATTAAGTGGGTGACAAAAGTATTGGCTAAAGCACACATTAACAAACGTTATTCTCTGTGATATGGGTGGTTAGTGTTAACGCTCCAAGCTCGGTATAAGCTTTCTGCGATAAGTATTCGCACCATTGGATGAGGCAGCGTTAGCGCAGATAAGGACCATTTTTGCTCAGATGCTTTGATGCACGCTGGTGACAAGCCTTCAGGGCCCCCAACAAGCAGTGCAACATCTCTACCGTCAAGTTGCCAGCTTTCAAGCTGTTTAGCAAGCTTTGGTGTTGTCCACGCTTGTCCTTCCACCTCCAACGTGACAATACGACTTCCTTTTGGAATAGCGGCAAGCAATAACTCACCTTCTTTGGCAAGGATACGATTGATATCAGCATTTTTGCCGCGCTTACCTGCAGGAATTTCAACTAGGTTAAAACTTAAATCTCTCGGAAAGCGTCGGCTATATTCTTCAAAACCTTGACTAACCCATGCAGGCATTTTGCTGCCAACAGCATATAAAGTGAGTTTCATAAATCTTTATTATTGTGGTTAATGAAGAGGAAAGTTGCTTCCCTTAAATATAAATTAATAACTATGTAGCGTAAAATTGCGCTGGAAAAGTAACGAGAGCAAGGCGGTTGATAGAGGAATAGTCCACTATTGCGATGGAAACCAACGAAGCTATTGTTACCTTTTAACCAGTAATTTATTCAGCCCAAAGTTGTTCTAAGTTATACTTATCACGTTGTTCATCAGTCATTACATGAACAATAATATCGCCTAAATCTACTAAAGCCCACTCGCCAACATCATTACCTTCCATGCCTCTTGGCTCTGCGCCTTTAGCACGTGACTCAATGGCAACTGATTGTGCAATTGATTTTACATGACGGTTAGAGTTACCAGAACAAATAATCATGTAATCAGCAAAGCTGGCTTTATCGCCAATATGTAGCGCAATAATGTCTCTGCCTTTCATGTCTTCAAGTTGTTCTATGACAAATGCTTTAAGTTGTTCAGTTTCCAAGGTGTTATTCCTGTCGTTAATCGTAGCTTTTGATGTGCCTTATACAGGCAATCATAAATAATAGTGCGATATTAACACTTTTTACGCGCAGGGTTAACGGTAAAGCTTATTTTTGTGAATAAAATCTGAAATTTCCGGTAAAAGTTGTTCAGAGCAGTCTTTTTGTTGGGATAAGTCTTGTCGTATTTGAGTCGATGAAATAGGGAAGAAGCTTTTTTGTGCAAAAAATATCTTGCCTGCTGGCCGTTGTGTTAATTGATTTTCATCTGTTGTTTGGTAGTTTGCTATTAGTTGCTTGGTTTCATCATTAAAGGCTTCAACCGGGTAGTCAGGCCGGGCATTCACAACCAAATGGCATAAGGTTAATATTTCTTGAAACCTATACCAGCGGGTAAACGACATTAAAGAGTCCATGCCGATAATAAAATAAAGCGGCTGCTCAGGATGCTGCTGCTTTAACTCTTTTAAGGTATCAACAGTATATGAGTGGCCAGAGCGAGTTAACTCACGGGTATCGCAATGAAATAAAGGGTGGTTTAGGCAAGCTAACTCGACCATGGCAGCACGTTGCGAGGCACTAGCATGAGGGATTAACTCCTCAGAGGTTTTATGTGGCGGAATGTGTGCTGGTATCAGGAGTACCTTTTCTAAACCTAATTCTTTAGCTACCCCTTGGGCTGATTTTATATGCCCTTGATGAATTGGATCAAAAGTGCCGCCTAAAATGCCTAGGGCAGGTTGTTTTAATGTCATTAAAGCTTCCCAATCAAGGTGAAATATTAACCATAATCAAGGCTGTATGCCGCAGTTTTTTCACCGTGATATAAGGTAATGACTAAGTCAGCCAGTAAAATAAAAATATTAAACTCACTGGTGGTTTTGCTGAGCAAATCGATATCAGCAATACGTGACATAGCCTGTTTAACGTTTTCAAGCTTAATATTGCTTAAAGCTGCTTTGTATAAAGGTTTACGCTTATCCCAAATTCGATATTGTTTATAAATGTCAGCCAAGCTTTGCCCTTGTGCTACCAAATTCAACATATCGTATAGCTGAGATATTTCCTTTTGAAATACCCAGATGATTTGTGCTGGCGCAGTTCCTTCTTGCTGCAGCTGATCCAACATGGTGATACATTTTCCGCAGTCACCAACGAGTAGAGCATCAATGACTTGGAAAGGATTAAACTTTGCTTGTCTAAGGATTAATGATTCCGCTTGCTCAATGCTAATACTCTGTGAGCCAAAAAGCAGTGATAACTTATTAAGCTCTTGTGCAAGGGCGAGGAGGTTACCTTCGAAAAGCTCAATCAGTAGTGCAGTTAATTCAGGGGTAATATTAAGCTGTAATTGCCTTGCTTGGTTGTTCAACCACTGTGGCATTGATTTATGCTCAATATCATAAAGTGGTAGGTAACAACCTAGTTGAGTCAGGTTTTTGAACCATTTTCTATTCGCACCCGCAGCATCAAGCTTTGCTCCATGAAAAAGGAACAACACATCTTGCGGGACTTGACCACTATTAATATCTTGTTGAAGTCGCTCAGATAGCGCTAATAACGCTTTGTTACCAGCATCACCAACTTTAGTAGAAGTAAGCTCTACCTCAATGATTCTTTGGCTAGCAAACAGGCTTAAAGATTGGTATTCATCAATAAGTTGTTGCCAGTCAAAACTATTGTCGGTGCTAAAGCGGATAACTTCACTAAAGCCTTGTTGCTTAGCACTATTCTTAATTTCAGCAATACTATTATCTTTTTGCCAAGGCTCATCACCAAAAACCAACCAAACAGGTTTAAAACCTTGCCTTAGCGTATTGTTTAGTTGGTTGTGGTAAATCTTCATACGGACCTTTTATCAACAATCATTACGGTTGTATTCTGGCCAGATCGCGTAATATTTTATCGGCTGCAGAGGTTCTCATTTCACTTAATAGTAGCGATAGCTCTCTACTTTTTGCTAACGCTAAGTTTGGATCATCTTGGTAGTCACGATAAAGCTCAAAGCGAAAATCCTTTGCATCTTCGCCGGAAAAGCGCACTTGATAGTGAACAGAGTAGATAAGTTCATATTCTGCTACTTGTCCATTAGAGAACAAGGAGAGTGTTCGTCTATCTAGATTATCTGACACTATTCTCAGCTCTGGAACATCAGCCTTTGAGCGCTTCAATACCTTCACTTGATTATGCGTTAACGTGAGTTTTACTAAACGCGTTAACTCACCATGAACATCACTAGAGCTGACATAAAGAGTTTGTAAGTCATCATCAAGTAAATAGTCACCACGCAGCTGAAAGCCACAAGCAGTTAATATGCTTGTGGTTAACAGTGCGGTTAGCAGCGCCTTTATTAAACGGCTTTTAAATATAAATGACAAAACAGTTTAGTTCGCAACAATGTTAAGTAATTTACCCGGGATATAAATCACTTTGCGAACAGTATTACCATCAGTAAACTTAACAACGTTTTCATCACTTAAGCCTAACGCTTCTACTTGTTCTTTGCTTGCATCAGCAGCAACAGTAATCTTGGCACGTAATTTACCATTAACCTGAACGATAATAAGCTTTTCGTCTTCAACCATTGCGCTGTCGTCAACTACTGGCCAAGTGGCATCTTCTACATTTAAGTCACTACCGCCAACTACTTGCCATAAATGATGACATAAATGTGGAGTGATTGGTGTAAGCATTAATACTACTGCTCGCACAGCTTCTTGCATTACCGCTTTATCTTCAGCACTGTTTAGTTTGGCTTTGCTTAAGTGGTTCATCAACTCCATGATTGCAGCAATAGCCGTATTAAAGGTATTACGACGACCAATATCATCCGTTACTTTGGCAATAGTTTTGTGTAATTCACGGCGCAGTTTTTTCTGATCGCTGTTTAAACTTAAACTAGCAATATCTGCAGCGGCTTCATTGTTAGTACTTTCACTAAAGTCATGTACTAATTTATAAACACGTTTAACAAAACGATGCGCACCCTCGACACCAGCATCAGACCATTCTAGTGTTTGCTCTGGCGGTGAAGTAAACATGATAAATAAACGAACCGTATCAGCACCATATTTTTCGATAACTTCTTGCGGGTCGATACCATTGTTTTTAGACTTTGACATCTTGCTCATACCAGCAGATAACACAGGTTCACCGTCAATTTTGCTAACAGATGAAGTGACGTGACCTTTGTCGTTACGCTCAACCGTTACATCACTTGGTGCAATCCACTCTTGTGCGCCATTATCCGCTTCACGGTAGTAAGTATCTGCTAACACCATGCCTTGACATAGTAATTTTTTAAATGGCTCGTCACATTCAACTAAACCAACATCGCGTAATAATTTATGGAAAAAGCGTGAGTAAAGTAAATGTAAGATAGCGTGTTCAATACCACCAATATATTGATCCACAGGTAACCAGTAGTTGGCTTTCGCCGGATCAAGCATTTGAGTATCGTCATTAGGTGAACAGTAACGTGCGTAATACCAAGAAGACTCCATAAAGGTGTCAAAGGTGTCCGTTTCACGTAAAGCTTCTTCACCGTTATAAGTTGTTTTTGCCCATTCAGGATCATCTTTAATTGGTGACGTTGTGCCATTCATGACCACATCTTCAGGTAATACAACGGGTAATTCATCTTCAGGCACTGGAACTGATTCGCCATTAGCAAGGTTAATCATTGGGATTGGTGTACCCCAGTAACGCTGACGAGAAACACCCCAATCACGAAGACGATAGTTAGTGGTTACTTTGCCTTTATTCTCACTTTCTAGCTTTTCGCTAATTGCTTTAAAGGCTTGTTCAAAATCTAAACCGTCAAACTCAGCAGAGTTGATCAAGGTAGACTTTTCAGTGATCGCCGCTTTGCTAATGTCATCGCCTTCTTGACCGGCAATAACTTGCTCAATGGCTAAGCCATATTTAGTGGCAAATTCATAATCTCGTTGATCATGTCCTGGTACAGACATAACTGCACCTGAGCCGTAATCCATTAAGACAAAGTTAGCAGCCCATACAGGCACAAGTTTACCGGTAAGTGGATGAATCGCTTTAAGGCCAGTATCTACACCTTTTTTCTCCATTGCCGCCATATCAGCTTCAGTGGTTTTGCTGTTTTTACATTCTTCAATAAAGTCAGCTAGTTCACTATTGTTTTTCGCCGCAGCTACCGCTAGCGGATGTTGCGCAGCAAGTGCTACATAAGTAACACCCATTAAGGTATCAGGGCGAGTAGTGTAGATGTCGAAGCTTTCGGTTGAATCAGCAACTTCAAAGGTCATATCAACACCTTGAGAACGACCAATCCAGTTACGCTGCATGGTTTTTACTTGCTCAGGCCAATCAGTTAATTGGTCTAAATCATCAAGTAACTCTTCAGCGTAATCAGTAATTTTAATAAACCACTGTGGAATTTCTTTACGCTCAACAATTGCGCCTGAGCGCCAGCCACGACCATCAATCACTTGCTCATTTGCTAGTACTGTTTGATCGACAGGATCCCAGTTTACCGTAGCATTTTTCTTATACACTAAGCCTTTTTCGTAAAGTTTAGTGAAGAACCACTGTTCCCAACGGTAGTAATCTTTTTTACAAGTCGCTAATTCACGGCTCCAGTCATAACCAAAGCCTAATGATTGCAGTTGGTTACGCATGTAATCAATATTTTGATAAGTCCAGTTACCCGGCGCTGTTTTATTTTTAATGGCAGCATTTTCTGCAGGTAAACCAAAAGCATCCCAACCCATAGGCTGCATTACATTTTTACCCTGCATACGTTGGTAGCGAGAAATAACATCACCTAAGCTGTAGTTACGCACATGACCCATGTGTAATCGACCACTTGGGTATGGGAACATGGCTAAACAATAAAATTTTTCTTTCTCTGGATTTTCAACAGCTTGAAAGGTGTTGTTATCAGTCCAAAACTTTTGTACTGTTGCTTCAATAGCTTGAGGGTTATAAATCGCTTCCATTAAGGTTTTCTCGAATGCTTTTAGGGTGTTATCGACTTTTTTAATACCTTGTCCTTTACCTGAAGTAAATGAACTAAAATATCGAATAAACCGACGGTAAATTATCGCAGTAGAATACCTTATCTCACTGGGTAACAACAAGCATAATTAAATATAAACAAGCTTAATTTATCACTTTTTCTTTAGCTAAACCGAGAGTTCAGCCTATAGTTAAAGTAATAGCCGCAGGGGAAATAACAATGTCACAACAAAAAGATTACTTTGCTGATATTTATAACAAGCTCAATACTTGGCTTGAAGACGTGAAAACTCAGCAAAAGCCACATATCGAAGAATTTATTAAACAGGCAAAACTTTACGCTAGCGCGGCAGAAGCCATGTCTGAAGAAAAGTTGCAGCAGTTTACTGATAACTTAAGGTACGATTTACATGACTTTTATCAACAAAATCGCTCTCAAGCTAAACACTCTGTATATTTAGCATTATTAAATGAAACCTTGTGGGATAACTTAGCAAAACTAACTGACAAGTCTCAGGTAGAGTGGTCTGAATTAGTTGACGACTTTAATCATGATGGTCATTACCAAAGTGGTGACACCATAGGTTTTGGTGTTATAGAGTGTCAGCAGTGCAGTGAAAAATTGACTATTATGCACCCAAGCGTAATCGGTGAGTGTATAAAGTGCGGTTCAAATAACTTTACTCGCTTACCTTTGAAGCCTTAACTTTTATAATCAACTTGTTAGCAAAATATTTAGTAAGTACACTAACGGCTATTACTCTAATAAAAAGGAGTATTAGCCCTAGCCAAAAATCGATATTGATTTCGTCAGTTATTAAATAGCATTCTCTTAAGGATATACATGACTAAACCCCTTGCTCACGCTGCTGTACAAACTCGCCTTGATATTACTTCTCTTACTTCTCACTTGTCTGCAGAGCTCTTTTCCATTGATAAAACTTCTGTAAGTAATAAACAAGACTCTAGCTCACAAGCATTTGTCGGGCATGAACGAGCAAAAGAAGCGTTAGATTTTGGTTTGTCCATGACGGCAATTGGTTTTAATGTTTTTGCTCTGGGAGAACATGGCACCGGCAGGCAAACGTTGATTAAGCAAATGTTAACGACACTGGCAACCAAAAAAAAGGCTCCTCAAGAATGGTGTTACACCAATAATTTTGATGAAAGTCATATCCCGTTAACCTTATCTGTACAACCCGGTGAAGGTAAGCAGCTATTAGCCAGTATGAATAAATTTATTGATGGCTTGCTGAGTTTATTTCCTGAAATTTTTGATAACCCAGGTTACCAAAGACAAAAATCCGCTATAGATAGAGAATTTAACCAACAATATGATCAAGCCATCGCCGTGGTTGAAGAGCTTGCGTTAAAAGATAATGTGGTTTTATATGAAGAAAATGGTGAGGTGGGCTTCTCACCACTTGTTGAAGGTAAACCATTAAATGATAAAGAGTTTGCTAACTTAAATGAAACTGATAGAACGAAGTTTTACCAGCTGCTGAGTGAGCTAGAAATCGTACTTGCAGAGCAGCTATTAGAGTTACCTTTATGGAAGAGACACTCTTTTGATCAACTAAGAAAGCTGAAATATGAAACCGCAGAGCAAGGCATAAAGCCTTATTTAACAGAGCTTGAAAAAGAGTTTAGCAACAATGCCGGGGTTTTGGATTATTTAGCCAAAGTTAAGAGTCATGTAGTTGATGCGGTATTAGAAATATTAGTGGTTGAATCAGACGATACGCCAACAGACAAAGAGTTACGTAAATTATTGGTAGAGCGTTTTTTACCCAATTTACTGGTGCCTCGTGATGATGCTGAAGGTGCGCCAATTATTTATGAACAAAACCCAACTTATCAAAATTTATTTGGTCATGTAGATTTCGCAAGCTTTCAAGGCTCTAGCTATACCAGTTACCGATTAATTAGGCCTGGTGCATTGCATAAGGCTAATGGCGGCTATTTGATATTAGATGCAGATAAACTCTTAACCCAACCTATGGTTTGGTCGCGTTTAAAACTTGCTTTAAAAACACAACAAATTACCATCGAAAACCCTTACTCTGAATACAGTCAGCCAACAGGTTACAGCTTACAGCCAGAAAAAATACCTTTGCAAGTAAAAGTGGTATTACTTGGCGAAGCCGATATTTATTACACCCTTCAAGACTATGATCAAGAGTTTACCGAGCTATTTAGAGTATTAGCTGACTTTGACAGACACCTAGATAAAACCGACAGTAACTTGATTGCCTTTGGGCAATTAATTCGCCAGCGTGCTGAAAAACACAATTACCCAGAAGTTAATGATGAAGCCGTATTAGAGCTAGTAAGATATGCGCTAAGGCGAGGTGAACATCAACATAAAGTGTCAGCCAATATAGTACTGGTAAATGACTTGTTAGATGAGGCTAATTACTGTTGGTTAAAACAAGGTGGTAAAGGGCAATTAACCGCACAACATATTGCTTTAGCACAAGCGGCTAAAAAGCGACGTATTGGTCGAATGAGCGAGAACTGGTTAAGTGAAATTAAAGAGCAACAAGTTCTTATCAGTACAGAAGGAGAGTTTGTTGGTAAAGTAAATGGTTTAACTGTTCTTGAAATTGGCGATAGTGTTTTTGGCACGCCTGCCAGAATTACCGCCACTGTGTATGCTGGTAGTGAAGGTGTAACCGATATAGAACGCGAAGTAGACTTAGGCAAATCTATTCACTCAAAAGGTGTATTACTATTAACAGGGTATTTAGGTCACAAGTACGGACAAACCTTTCCTGTCAGTATTTCAGCCAATATCGCGATTGAACAATCTTATGGTCATATCGACGGGGATAGTGCTTCAATGGCCGAACTCTGTGCGCTTATTTCAGCGATAACCTTATTACCAATCGATCAAAGTTTGGCAATTACCGGCTCTATTAACCAACACGGTGAAGTGCAATCTATCGGTGGTGTTAATGAGAAAATTGAGGGCTTTTTCCAGTTGTGCCTTGATAAAGGTTTAACGGGTAAGCAAGGGGTTATCATCCCGAAAACCAATGTCATTAACTTAATGCTGAATGATGAAGTGATTGATGCTGTATCTCGAGGCGATTTTACTATTTATGCCGTTGAATCAATAGATCAAGCATTGGAGTTATTGATGAATGTTGAAGCCGGTGTAATCAGCAGAGTTGGGCGATACCCTCGTAAATCTATCCATGGTTTAGCCTTGGGTAAATTAGAAAACTTTGCAGATATTTTAACTGGTGATGAAGAGTAACTACTTAGTGTAGACTTGGATAAAAATCAACCTCGACTGTTCGAAAATTGCACTTGTGTAGAAAACTTGTTATCTTGTTTACAAAATAATAACAAGTTGCATAGGTTTGTAGTGGAATTATCATCCGAAGAATTGGACTTTTTCAGCAACGTCTTTACCGATGAAGCGAGTGATTGCGTTGTGGAAGAAGCACAACATCAGTTAAGTGTAAAAGCAGATGTACCACAATCTTTAAAACAAATTCTTGTTGGAAGTAAATTAACTTTACTGGCTGAAGTTAGTCACTACCAACTTTGGTTTCCGGTAACCCTTGGTGTAGATGAACTAGGTGGATTTTCACCAAAGTTAGGGACACCTGAAATTATTGATGTTCAGGGAAATGAGCGCAGCTGGCGAGTAAACACCCCCAAGAATGTTGCGCTAGTTGATGTTTTTCATGAACAAGAAATTGAAGTTCTTTCACTCTCAGCCACAGGCTTAACGCTAAAAATGCCAACTAACCCTTCAAAAAATATAGACTTACAGCAATCGTCGTTGGAAATGTCACTTGGCGGAGAAAAGCCTGTTAAATTAGAGTTGGACTTAGTTCGCCATGATAAAAATGTAGTTGCTGCTAAGTTTAAAGATTTACAAGATGGCCGAGAATCATTAAGAAAGTTTTTGTTTAACTCCCATAAAAGTAAATATTCTAATCTTTATCAAGACATCATTTTATAAAATCCTTGCCAATCTCGCTTATCTCTGTATAATGCGCGCCTCGATAACGGGTTGAATGAATTTCACCCTATGTTAGTCCGAAAAACGACTTACTTATACCAACTATCGAATAGTTAATGAATGTATAAGTACATCGAGATGAGTGGGGTTTTACCGCCCAATAGACTTGCCCAGCTAATTCACTCCTAGAATTAGCAAGAAATATAGCGTCAAGAGAACGCTATGCGCCTAAAGTCTTCCTGGTGGTTTCCTCGTATATGTACGCAGGTTAAGACTTAGCAATTTAAATCAAATGCTATTAAATACTACTATTTAGCACCCGTTAAATAGTCGGTAGCTTTGTGATTGATTTTTATTTTTGCTCCCAAGTTATTCGCCTGCCTTGAGAAGATGAAATTTATTTATGACTGAACAAAAAAATGATGCTGTAACCTTTGACGCACTTGGCTTACCTGAAAACTTATTATCAGCAGTAACCGCTATCGGCTTTAGCGCTGCAACAGACATTCAAGCGCAAACTCTGTCTCTTATACACATCTGACGCTGCCGAC